>JBDKTH010001140.1:0-12642 GCA_039680305.1 Thermoguttaceae bacterium
GACGCTTCCCAACACGCCCGAGCGACGCCGCGGGGCGGCGATGTCCGTCCTGGCTCGCGGGTCCCAAGGCGTGTATCTGTTCAACTACTTCGACGTGGGCCGCCAGATGCCCGAGTTGCTCAAGGAGCTCCACTCGGTCGACGTGTTGGCCACGAAGGATCGCAGCTACGTCGTGACGTTCGTCGATATCTCCGTTCCCGGCAAGCCGATCCCCGCGGCGCTACCCAAGCGGCTCGCGACCGGTCAATCGGCCCAGTTCCGGTTGTTCGTCGGGCCCAAGCCACTCGCCAGCGCCCATGGCGAGGTCCAGTTGCTTGTCAAGCCGGAGAAGGGCAACGTCCAAGTCACCCTCAACGGCCATGCAGCGACGAGCGCCTACCGCTTTGCGTTCCGTGCGAGTGACTTCGTGGACGGATACAATACGATCCAGGTGACCAATGCCGGCCCGTCGGCCGTCAGCGTCGAGAGCGTGGAACTGGCGGTACGTTTTCCCAAGCGGAATCAGGAGCCATTGCCATGATCAGTCGTCGGGAGTTCTTGCGTACCAGTTCCGCGGCCGTCGCCGCCGCTGCGTGGACGGGCAACCGAGCCGTCGCCGCAGGCAGCACCACGCCGTTGGTTCGGGAGATCCAGCGGTCGGTGATCTGGAACGACCGGGGGAAGAACCGGGCCTGGTTTCATCCGCGGGCGTGCATGATCCCCGGCAATCCGCCCGTGGCGTTCATGACGCTCCAGCGGATCTCTGGCAGCGACTACTTCCATCCGGTCCAATGGTCCATGTCGTCGGACCTCGGCAAGACGTGGAGCACGCCGCAGCCGATCCCGGGCTTCGGCCGGACACCGCTGCCAGGCGGCCTGGAAAACGGCGTGTGCGACGTGGTGCCCACCTACCATGCCAAGACGCGCAGCGTGCTGGCGATGGGGCACAATGTCTACTATCAAAACGGCCGGCTGACGCAACCTTCAACCGCCCGCCATCCGGTCTATGCCGTACGCGATGCGCAGGGCAACTGGTCGGAACTGCGGAAACTCGCCTGGGAAGACCCGCGAGCCACGGCCATCTACACCTGCGGCTGCAGCCAGCGTGTGACGCTGGACAACGGAGACCTGCTGGTTCCTCTGTCGTTCGGTCCCCTGGATCGGAAGGATCGAGCGGTCGGGTCGGTGCTCTGCGCCTTCGACGGCCAGCGGTTGGAGGTGCGCAAGGCCACGGTCAACGAGCTGCGTCTGCCGGTCGGCCGGGGCCTGCTGGAACCAAGCCTCACCTTGTTCCGCGGCCGGTTTTACATGACCATCCGGGCGGAGGACGGCTGCGGCTACGTGAGCGCGTCGGACGATGGGCTCGAGTGGTCCAAACCGCAGCCTTGGGCGTGGGACGACGGCACGCGGCTGGCGATGAGCACCACGCAGCAGCACTGGGTCACGCACAGCGACGGCCTGCTGTTGGCCTACACGCGCAAGAGCGAGGAGAACGCCAAAGTGTTCCGCTGGCGTGCGCCGCTCTACGTGGCCCAGGTCGAGCTGAGCGCAAGCGGCCCTCGGCTCCTGCGTGCGACGGAACAGATCGCCCTGCCGCTAGTGGGCGATGGGATCAAGCATCCCGACGGTGTCGCCCGGATGGGCAACTTCCATGTGACCGCCGCGTCGCCCCAAGAGTCGTGGATCACCGTGGGCGAATGCCTGCCCAAGGACGGTTGGACCGGCGATACGCTGCTGGCTCGGCTTCACTGGTCAACGCCCAACCGGCTATCCGAAACGTAAGCAGCCAGAAACGGCAGCGTGTGCTCGGCCACACACTGGTGGCCCAGCGCGTTGAGGTGGCCGTCGTAAGGGAAGTAGAGAGGCGTGTTCAGACGCTGGCGGTCGGCACGCAAGGCGTCGGTGAGCATCAGGTGGTCGATCCGGTTTTCCCGCAAGAACGCGTCGATCTCGCGTGCCGGACGCAACAGGTCATACACCGCCCTGCCCTCCCCTTCGATCGCATACGCCTCGGGCGACGGCTCTTCCACGGCGGAACGCGGGGGGATCCCCACGACGACGAGTTTCGCCCCGCTGGCCGTCACCTCGTCGCGCAGTTGGAGAATCAGCTTTTCGGCCGTGCGATAGTGCTGCCGGGCGTTGTCGTCCAGGGGTTCGGTGCAAAGCGACAGGTACTCCCGGCTCGGCGTATCGACGCGATGGTGCTCGCGCCGGCCCCACACGGCATGGTGCAGACGCCGCAGCAATACGGATCGCTTCAACAGACAGACCAGCTTCGGCGTGTGGTGCTCGACGAGCGGCGACGTGCCGTCGCAGCGGCGCAAGGCTCCATCGGGCTGCGACTCCCAAAGCCGGTTGTTCGTCAAATCGTTGCCCAAATACAATGCATAGACGACCAGGTCCGGCTTGAACTCCCGCCCTTTCGAGCGAAAGTAGTGCAACTGGTGGATGATCTCGAATCCGCCGACGCCCGCGTTGATCAGATCGACGCGGAGTTGATCGCGCAGCCGATCGGCGAAGATCTGCGGACGTTCGACGCCGTAGCCGCAGGTGTAGGAATCGCCCAACAAGAGCACGCGAAAGCCCTGTTTGGGGCCGATCTCGTCGTTGCGCAGCCCCTGGCGGTTCGTGAAGAAAGCCACGTCATACTCGGACGACATGTGCCGGTAACGGAGATTGGAGGCGAAACAGAACGCCGTTTCCGGGCAGGTGGCCCAGACGGGATCTTCGGCCGGCCAGCGACACAGGCGCAGGGCGACTTCGAGCACGGCCAACGACACGAGCGTCGACACGGCGGCCAGCGCGAGTTTCAGCCCGACTCGGCGCCACTTCATCCGGCGATCCATCGTTCCACCTAACCTGCCTGAGCGTCAGCGATTCCGCCACCTTTTCACGGGGCGTCCATCGTATCGCCTGACAGCCCCTTGCAGCAAGACCGCCTGGCCCGCATCGCCCCCACCCTGTGCAACGCCCCTCGATGCATGCTGCATGGGGCTGGCCGGCAGAACGAGACGGAAGTATTTGTCAAAGTGAGGGTTACGACGCCCGCCAAGCTCATACCCTTCATGTCTCTCGCAGAAACTTGCGCGGTCCGGGGAGACGCCGCGGAGGGCGTTCCCTGCTTTTGCCAAACAGGCCGCTTGACAAACGGGAGCAAGTTTATTACATCTGTCATTAGCAACTCCCATCACGAGGGAAACGCGAACACGACGCGGGGGGCGTTCGCCGTGTCCGCGACGGCGAGCCAACAGATGCCCAAGGAGAATGAGCGATGTTCCCGGCGGCAGACAGTCTTCTGCTTTCGCTCGTCAAGGCCAGCGGCATGCTGGCGGTCACCGCGCTGGCCATTCAAGGACTGATCTGGCGTCTGCGTCCGGCCTCGGCCCGGCTCCAGCGGCTTGCGTGGCTGGGAGTCTTGCTGCAGGGAATCCTCTTGGTCCAATGGCCCGTTGGCATTCCATGGTCGGGCCCCCGCGAGTCTGAAAACGCGGCCGTTGCGCCAAGCCCGATGGAACCGATCATGATGCCGGAGGCCGCTCCGGAACTGGCCGCCTCGGCGGAGCCGGCAGGCCTGCTGCCGGCGGTCGTCTCGCCTGCACGGTCGGCCCGCTGGAACTGGCCGGCCGTCGCGTTGTTTGTCTGGCTCGCCGGCTTCGTCGGCCTCGTGGGTCACGCTGTCTGGAGCTATGTTCGTTTCGTGCGTCGCCTGGTGTTTCTCGACGATCCCAACGGACGGTGGCAAGCGGAGTGGACGCGGCTGCTGGCCCAGACCGGCGTGCGCCGGCCAATTCCCTTGCGTGTGACCGCACAGGCCGGTCCGGCAATGTGCCTGCTGCCCAGCGGCTACCACGTGCTCGTGCCGAAGGATACGTGGCTTGCGTTCAGCGCCGAAGAGCGTTTGGCCGTGCTGCGGCATGAGCTGGCCCACTATGAACAGGGCGACGTGTGGCGATCGCTCGGCGCGAGCCTGTTGACCTTCCTGCACTGGCTCAACCCGCTGGCCTGGCTGGCGTTTTCGCGTCTTGAAACTTGCGGGGAATGGCTCTGCGACCAGCGTGCCGCCGAGCAGGTCGGCCCGGCCGATTACGCCCGGGCGCTGATGCAGTTGGGCGGCGGCCATCTCCAGACCGTGCCCCAGGGCAACTGCGGCCACACCGGCCGGCTGTTTCTCCGCATTCGCCGGGTCCTCGTGCCTCGGCCCCACCGCGATTCCACGCTTACCAAGCTCGCGCTGGCCGGTTCGGTCGCCGTCCTGCTCGCGCTCGGGCTCGTGCGGCTCGAACTCGTCGCCCATGGCGAGGAGAAGCCGGACGAATCGGCGACCTTCCGCTTGTACGACGGGTTCGACGGAAAGCTCGCTCTGGACTGGCAAATCCTTCGGCCCAATCCCCAGACCGCCTCGCTCACAAAGCATCCGGGGAGACTGACCATCACCTCCGAGCATGGCGGGCTCCACGCGGAGAACTACACGGGGATGACCGCGAAGAACGTCTACCTGCTCCCCAACCCGGCCGACGGCGACGGGGATTTTGTCGTGACGACCTGCCTCGAAGGCTTCCATCCCGAGGAGCCCTATCAGCAGGCAGGCCCGCACATCTACGACGATGACAACAACTACATCAACACGGTCGTTGCGTGCAATGAATCGGGCGTCGTTGTCAGTTCCGCCTGGGAGATCAACGGCGTCTTTGCCGGCCAGAACCTCAACATCCCGGACCTGAAATGGGAGCGGCTTTGGCTTCGGATCATCAAGCGGGGAGCCTGGTACGAATCGGCCTACAGCACCGATGGGAAGACGTACACCGTTTTCGCCGAGCAAGCCTGGGGCAGCGGCACCCCAAGGCAGGTCGGCCTGGCCGTGATGAACGGAAATGGCACAACGTCCGGGCTTGACGCGGCGTTCGATTTCTTCGAGGTCCGCTCGCTGACCGCCGCGGAGAAGAGCGACCCGGTCCACCTGGAACGGCAGAAGCTCCAGGGGATCTGGGAAGTCGTCTCCTGTCAGATCGACGGCCAACCGATGGCCGAATCGGCCTCATCACGATTCGTATTCCGCGGCCTTGAGATGACCTTCGCCGTGCAGGGCGCGTCGATCAAGGCCCAGTATACGCTGGACACAAGCAAAAATCCCAAGGAGCTGCGATTCCGGCGAGGTCATCCCGGCACGTCGGACACGACGGCGGCTGTCTACCGCATGGACCAGGACCGCCTGGTCCTTTGCATGAACCTTCACCCGAATGAGCCTGCACCGACCGCGTTTGAAACAAAACCGGACGACGGCCGGCTGTTGGTCACCTTGCGGAAGATGCCGGCGGCGAAAGCTGCCATGATCCAACTGGCCAGCCAGTTCCGAATGAACCGTTTCCGAATCCGCGACACGGACCGGGACGGTTTCCTGACGCGTAAGGAATTCCTGGTCGACTATCCCGAGCCCGAGGGCACGGCACGGGGCACGGAGTTGCTCAAGCTGCTCGATGTCGATCACGACGAAAGGCTGTCGGTCGACGAGTTCCGGAAGCCCTCCCCCAAAGTCCTGTTCCTCGAGATGGATGCCGACGGCGACGGGGTGGCCAGCGCCGACGAATTCCTGACCGCGGAAGCCCACGCCACCTCGCCCCGCCAGGCGAAGCAAACCTTAGCGCGTATCGACCAGAACGGCGACGAACAGGTCAGCGTCGAAGAGTACTCCAAGAACTACGCGGCCATTGCCTTCTCCCGGGCGGATCGGGACGGCGACGACCGGATCGCGCTGGCGGACTTTGCCACCATTTACCCGCAGTGGAACGCCCCCGTCCAGTCGAAGGCGTTTGACGCCATCGATCGCAACGGCGACGGCGTGCTGCGGTTTGAGGAGTACCAGCGTGGCGTCGGCTTCCTCACCTTCTTTGTCCGGGACCGCAACCAGGACGGCCACTTGAGCTGGGAGGAGTACAGCGTTTGGAGCAAGACTCCCGAGGCCCTCGCCACGTCGAAGCAAGAGTTTGCCAAACGCGACCTGGACGCCAATGGGCAGTTGACGTTCGAGGAAGCCTTCGCTTCGCCCGAAGAGATCACCACCCGACAGCGGAAGGATAAGTGAGGCGTCAAGAACCGGCGAAGAGTTCCGGAGCGAAGGGAATCCCTGAGGAATCGTTGGGCAGGGCACTTGATTGTCCCGGACATTGCGTTATCTTGAAAGCGACGTTGCTCCGCCTGAGGAGCAAACACGTGTCACGAAAAGCTGCGTCTGCCGTTTCCGCACCAGGCCCTTATGGGACAGGACACAAGCCATGGTAGCGTCTCGTCGTTGCTTTCCCCTGTGGTTGGCCGCTAGTCTGGCGACCGGTCTGCTGTTCGGGGTGGGTTCGCCGAGTGTCTCCGTTGCGGCAGAGACATCCAAGCCGGTGGCCAACAAGTTCCAGGATGAACCCGCCGCGCACGCCCTCTACAAGCAAATGATCGAGGCGATGCGCAAGGCCAAGTCGCTTTCCTATGTCAGCCACTACAAGTGGGAAGCGAAAGGCCGGACTATCGGTGACTGCACCTATCGGGTCTGGCTGAAGAAGCCGAACTACTTCCGCGTCGAGACCGAATCGGCGTTGCGAGGCAAGGGCGGGATCCTCACTGGCGACGGCAAGACCCTCTGGATTCACTGGCCACAAGGTCGTCCCCAGTACAGTTTCGAGGAAACCGAGGCGGAGAAAAAAACCCGGGAGACCTCGTACATGAGGAAACCGGCCCCGGTGGGCGGACATTCCATCGGCCACGAGGTGTGCTACCTCGGCGCCGGGATGTCGATGCCCATCATCGATCCCAGCACGTTCCACGGATACACCGACTCGCTGCAGCCCTACCTCGACGGCGTGAAGAGCCTGCCGCCGGAGAAAGTGGGCACCGAGGAGTGCGACCAGATCGAAGTCAGCCTCATGAAGCACCAGCGAAGCTGGTACCTTTGGCTGTCCAAACGCGATCATCTCCCGCGCAAGCTGAAACAGATTGTCCGGGTGAGTTACGACATCGTCATGCATGAAGAATGGTCGTCGGTGACTCTCGACGCCGAGATCCCCGAGACGCTCTTCGCCTGGAAGCCGCCGGAGGGATGGACGCAGTGGAGAATGCCGAAGCCGGAGGAACGGCTGTTGAAACCCGGCGTGGAAGCGCCGGACTTCAAGCTCGCGCTGATCGACGGAAACCAGGCCCAGCTTTCCGACCACCGTGGCAAGATCGTCTGGCTGTACATCTGGAGGGCTGGGTGACCGGCCTGCCGTGAGGAGATGCGGCATCTCCAAAAGCTTCACACCCGGTACGAGAGCAAGGGCCTCGTGATTCTTGGCTTCAACTTCGCTGACGACAAGCAGATCGCTTTGGAGTTTCTGCGGGAGAACGAAGCCACCTTCCCCACGATCCTCGACTCCTCCGACGCGGCAACAAAAATAGCCTTTCAAGACTACCGAGCGTCCGGCGTGCCGGTGAATTACGTCATCGACCGCGAGGGGAAGGTCGTGGACGCCTGGTACGGTTATGAGAAAGGCCACCCTCGCGCAAAAGCTGCCCTGGCCAACGCGGGGCTGGACATGAAGGCCAGCCCCAAGCCATCGACCAAGGAGAAGTCCTCCGCCATCGACCGAATCTTCCAGGCCCTGGGCGCGGCAGCCGAGGAGGAGGATTAGCGTCTGCAGCGAGTCAAAAGACCGAACCTGGGGGCAACATGAAATCGGTGCGTGCGATGTACGGCAATCCCGGTGGGAATCCCAGGCGACCGGAGAGGCGTCAATTCCGCCAACCCGCCTCTTGACAGGCGGGAGCGTATCCATTACCTATGCCATTACCTGGGACGGGGCCCCGGGATTCCTCGGGGGCACGACAGGGGCTGTTGCGACGTTCTCTTCCTCGGAGGTCACCGCATACCAACGCTTGTGTTGAGCTTTGGAAAAGCCCTCGTCCCGAGTTCGTCTTCAAGGAGACTCGCAATGCTCGCTACAAGGGACGGTCTTCTCCGCGTCGGCACGATCGCCGGTTTGCTCCTGTTTGGGTTGGCAACGTCCGAACCAGTCGCCTGGGGCCAGGAAGAGCCGGCCCAAACGCCCGAGTTTCGCCTGTACGACGGATTCGACGGGAAGTTGGCACTCGGCTGGGAAGTATTGCGTCCCGATCCCCAGACCGCCTCGCTCACGAAGAATCCGGGGAGACTGACGCTCACCTCCGAGTATGGCGGACTTCACGGCGAAAACTACACGGGCAATTCCGCGAAGAACGTCTACCTGATTCCCAATCCGGCAACCGGTAGCGGCGATTTTGTGGTGACCACCTGCCTGGAAGGATTTCACCCCGACGCGCCCTATCAGCAGGCGGGGCCGCTTGTCTACGACGATGACAACAATTACCTCAAGGCCGTGCTCGCCTATAACCAGTCCGGCGTGCTGGTCAGCTCAAATTGGGAGACCAACGGAGCTTTTGACGGCGATGACCTCTACGTCCCGGACTTGAAATGGGAGCGGCTTTGGCTCCGGCTCATCAAGCGTGGAAACGCCTACGAATCGGCCTACAGCACCGACGGCAAGACCTACACGGCGATCTCCGAACGGGTTTGGGGTAATGACGCACCGAAGAAGGTCGGGTTGGCCGTGATGAACGAGAATGCAACCAGAGAACAGATGGACGCCGCCTTCGATTTCTTCGAGGTCCGGCCGCTGACCGCGGAGGAGAAGAACGACCCGGCTTATCTGGAGCGAAAGAAACTCCAGGGGATCTGGGAAGTCGTCTCCAGCCGGCTCGACGGCCAACCGCAGCCCAAGGGGGCCCTATCGCGGTTCACCTTCAAGGGGCTCAACCTAGCCTTTGCCGAGCAAGGCCGATCGTTGTCCGCCCGGTTCACGCTGAACCTGACCAAGGCGCCCAAGGAGATGAAGATCATGGGCCTCTCCTCCATTACCACTACGGCCATCTACGGAGTCGACGGCGATCGCCTGGTGATCTGCATGAATCCCGAACCAAACGCACCTGCCCCCACCGAACTGGAGACGAAGGACGGCGACGGCCGGCTGCTGGTGCTCCTCGCGCGGATGCCGGCCGTCAAGGCCGCCGCCATCACCCGCAACGCGGAACAGCGCAAGGCCTGCTTCAAACGGCTGGACGCCGACCGAGACGGGGTGCTGACACGGGAGGAACTCGTGGCCGACTACCCGTCGGCCGAGGCGGCCAAACAGGGAACGGAAATCTTCGACCAGCTCGATGGGAACCGCGACGGCAAGCTTTCGCTCGAGGAGTTCTACAGACGGCCGAGAAAAGTCGTGTGCCTGCAGATGGACCTCGATGCGGATGGCTCCCTGACCGTCGACGAACTGGTCAACGGCGAACTGCCGGGGGCCTCCGAGCAATATGCCGCGAAGGCCCTTGCCCTTCGCGACAGCAACGGCGATGGACGGCTGAGCCTCGAAGAGTATTCCAAGGGTTGGTTTCCGGAGGCCTTCTTCCGGATGGACACCGATCGGAACGAACGAGCCTCGCTGAGAGAGTTCCAGGTGTTCTCGTCTCGTCTGACCCAATTGGGCCACGCCTCGCGCGTGTTCGAGTCGCTCGATCGCAACCAGGATGGACAACTGGAGGTGGACGAGTTCTGCAAGCGGACGCCCGAGGCCTTCGTGCTGGACCGGGACGAGGATGGAGATGGCGAATTGACCGTGAAGGAGTATTGCCAGTACGCGAAGACCCCGGCGGAACGGGAGGCCGCGGAGAACGATTTTGCCAAACGGGACGCCGACCATAATGGCCGCCTGACCGTCAAGGAGTATTCCGCCTCGCTTCAGAAGAAGTAATGCGGAAGACGTCCGGACTCGCCGGGCATTGATAACGAGCGCGCGTTTGCAGCACGCGACGAGGCGTTTCGATTCTCAAACGGAGGGTCTTATGCGAAGAACCAGTCTTCTGTTGCTGTGTGTCCTGGGCGCAAGCCTCCTGGCAAGCGTGGCCGTCGGCGATGATTCGCCGGGAGCCCGTCGGGCCGAAGCCACGGCCCCAGACGCTGCCAAACAACTGCAGTCGCTGTTGGAGGAGCGACGGGACACGTTGCGCAAACTGCTGAAGCATGTCGAGTCGCAGCATGCCAGCGGCAACGCCACAGAGGTGGCTGTGATCCGGGCGTCTAACCAGTTGATCGAGGCGGAACTCGAATTGGTTCGAACAAAACCGGAGCGAATCGCCCTTTTCGAGAAGATCGTCGATAACCTCCGGCGAGCGGAACAATGGACGGAAGCCCGCTATGAAGCGGGCCGCTGCACCTGGGAAGATGCGCTCGCCGCCAAGGCCGCGAGACTCCAGGGAGAGATTAACCTTGTCCGCGAACGAACACGGCAGCCGTAACACGTCGGCCTGCGTCAAAGAGTCTGGTCCAGCTCCCCAGGTTTGCAACCGTCCGTCTCACCCGATTTGCAGGAAAGAGTTATCTCCCCCTGTAGCGATATCCGATTATTCTCAGGGGCGATATGACGGTTCGCCAGCGGGCAAGATCGGGCGACAGGGATCTGGCAAAGACCGCCGAAACGGCTGACAGATAGGCACTCCTCACTTCCAGCGAGTGTTCCGCAGGCAGTCATGAGCCATACGTGCCCGCAGGGAAGAGGAGGGTGGGCTCTTTGTTTCGCAAGGCCCCCTGGCCCAAGCCAGGGGGCCTTTCGGGAACTCCCGTGGGCAGAATCTGCTGCCGCCTAGCGCTTCGTTAGCCCCAAAACCGGCAGGGGTAGATCGCCCCTCGCGTCGGTCTTCACCGGCGGCGGCGTCTCGAAGTCTGGCACCTCTGGGGCCGGGCCGTACTGGAGGGCAACTTGCCCACGTCTTCCCAGGCGGTTGGTTTGCCCGTCTAGCAGGCGATCTGCCCCATCGCCCTCGACAGCGTGCTGTCAGCCATGGGATACTGGCATTTGATACAAATGGCGACTTTCTGTATCATCACTCGTTGACACGTGATACAGATAGTGCTACTTTTGTATCATGTCCAGCGATACAACAGCCGAACGAATTATTGCGTCTGCCCTGGCGTCCCTCCTCCATAAGGGGGTTCAGAAGACGACCCTCGCCGACGTCGCGTTTCAGGCGGGCATCACCCGAGTGACGATCTATCGCTACTTTGGCGATAAGCAAAGCCTGGTCCGCGCCGTCTGCCTGCGGATTGCCGCGATCTTCCAGCGGGCAGCCCAGGCCGGACCGGAGGACTCGACCGACGACATCAACCGGCGATTGAGCCAAATGGGCGACGAGTTGGGAGCCCTTCCCAAGGGAAATCTCCTCGGCCTGTTCGAAGAGATCCACCGCCGGTATCCGGAGGTTCACGAAGAGTTCCGCAGAGCGAGGGAAGAGGCGGTCGACAACATCTTCCAGCAGGCGCTGGCCGCGGCGAGCCGCGAAGGGTCCCTGCGAGAGGGGCTCCATCTGGAAGTGCTCAAAGCGATCTTTTGGGCGGCGGTGGTCAACCTTTTGGAGAACCCGGCGTTGCTCTCCTCGAACGTTTCGTTGCCGGAGATCTGTACCACGGTCACCGAAGTGTTTCGCCATGGCATCCTGAAAGAGCCCTCGGGAGATCGAGCGTATGAGAATCGGTAAGCAGTCCTGGTGCCTGGTCGTGGGAAGCGTGCTTCTGGCCGTGCTGGCCGGCTGTCGGCGCGAGGCACCTCCGCCTGCGCTGCCCGTCGCCGTGCGCGTGGCGGCATTGAAGCGCGAGCCGATTACTTCGGAAACCCGCTTCAGTGCCACGGTGCGCGAGCGGAAGCGGATCGAGATGTCGTTCAAGGTGCCGGGCACCGTGGCCGAGTTGCTCCAGGTCAAGGGGATCGAGGGCGAGCAGCGCAACGTCCACGAAGGCGACGTGGTGACCTCCGAGCAGATGCTGGCCCGCCTCGACGACTCCGACTACCAGCGTCGCGTGGCCGTGGCCGAGGAGCGGCTGGCCCAAGCGAAGGCCAAGGAGCGGGCGGTGATGGCCAACGTGATCGCCGCCCGGGCGACGTTCGAACGGATCAAGGCGCTCCGCGCGAGCCAGTCGGTGGCTCAGCAGAACTACGACGAGACGTTGGCGAAGAAGGACGCGGTCGAGGCCGAGTTGGAGGCCACGCGCCGGGAGATCCGTGCGGGCGAGGTCGGCTTGGAGCAGGCGGAGGACGACCTGAAGAACTGCCAGCTTCGCGTGCCGATCCCCACGGCGATCGTGTCGCGCAAGTACATCGAGGGGAACGAACGGGTCCCGGGGGGCCAGCCCGTGTTCCAGATCATGGACCTGACCCACGTGCGCGTGGCCTTTGGCGTGCCCGACACGAAGGTCGGCCAGTTCCAGTTCGGCCAGAAGGTCTCGGTGATGGCCGACGCCTTTCCGAACGAGCATTTCACGGGCGAAGTCACGCGGATCCTCCCGGCCGCCGACCTGAAGACGCGGACCTTCGAGATCGAGGTGACGATCAACGAACCCAAGGGGCTGCGTCCGGGGATGGTGGTCACGATCATCGTGGGCCGGCGTGAGGAGATGGTCCTGGTGCCGATGACCGCCGTGCAGCGTGGTGACAGCCCTAACGAGTTGGTCGTCTACCGCGTCGTCGACGAGAACGGCCAGAAGGTGGCGCGCAAGCGGCGAGTGACGTTGGACGGCATCTACGACAACCGCATTCGCCTCGTCGAGGGCGACGCCAGCGCGGTTGGCGT
>JBDKTH010000687.1:0-6202 GCA_039680305.1 Thermoguttaceae bacterium
AGATCGTGCTCCGCGCGCAGCCGACCTTCTGGGCCGCGGCGTAGCGGCTGTCGCCCGCAACGATCAGGCCGATCAGTTCGTGGCGTTGGGATTCGGAGAGCATGGTGCGGCTCCTCCGGGAGGAGGCGGCTAAAGGGAAATAGGGCCTATGGGACCAATAGGACTTATGGGAACTATGCGACAATAATCGCCGCACGTCCCATCGGTCCTATGAGTCCTATTGGTCCTATCGAATTCACTCAGCCAGCGGCTGCGATTCTGAGCATAGCCGATCGGCTGGCCCAATTTCTAGCTTTTTAGTGGGCCAGGGGCCAAGAAAAATTAGCAGGCACGCTTGGCCGTGCCGCTAGCTTACTGTGGAAGCGGCGGGAGCGTGGCCAGCGCGGAGGTTCGCCCGCATTTCTCACCAACGTGTAGAGTGCGTGAAGCGAACCTCATGCAGAAAGGTGCGTTTCGCACTCGATTTCCCGCCAGATCCGTGGCAACGCAGTGGCGGGCCTCGCAAGCTCGGCACCGCCCTACCTGACTAGTCAGTTATTTCCGCGTAGCGTGGTTGCCGGCGAATCGACGCGCGTCACGCGCGCGGCTTGTCCCGTCGCGCCCTTGCTCTCCACAAACACGAGCAGGTCGGCGCGTGCCGGCCCGGTGGGCAAGGGCAACGGAATCCCGGGAACTACCGATCGTCCGTCGGAAGGCACCGGCAGTGGAACCACGCCCATGCTCACCAGCAGGACCTTGTCGACCGGCCAACGAAATCGCTCGTGGAAGCGAAAACTGGTGACCTGCGGAACCTCGATCTTGGTCCGCTGCCGGGATGCGGCCGAAGAGGCCACGTCGAGGACGACCGGGACCAGTTTTTCCACCTGATCGACATTGCACTTGATCGTCGCATCGATCATCCGGCCATCGACCGACAAGAGGGGGCTGAACTCCAACGCGTACCCCTCGTCGATCTGCCCGACTTCCGGTTCGAATCCCGGCCACACGTCCGCCCGCGGAATCACGTTCCGCACATAACCCTTGGCCCGGGTCGCCGAGACAATGGTCGACTGTCCGTTATTCACCTGCAACTGAGGCGAGCTGTGTTCACGAAAGTCGGTTCGACGCCGAAGCTCCGCCAGCAAGACCGCGGCGGTTTCCCTCGCGACCAGCCAGGCCTGGACGCCGGGCGTCTGCACCTGCACCGGCTGGAGCAACCCCTGCGCCCGGGCTCGCCAGTTGGGGTTATCCACCGTGATGACCCGCAGGGCGAACGCGTGCGTTTCGGCTTCACTCGACACAAACCGGTCGACGATCTCCGCCACCACCGCCTGCATCTCGGGCGTGTGATACACGAGCAGCTTGCGCGACGTCGCGCTGAGAATGGCCAGCGGCTCGGTATGCCAGGCCTCGTAGCCCGTCTCACGGAGAATCCAATCGACGATCGCCTGTTCCGGCCGGCTCGTCGAGGTCACGCGGAGCGTATAGGGACTGATGTCGTATTCCCGCCAGAGTTGGCCGCAGTCGTTCGGGAGCGTGCCGCTGCCGCTGCTGACCTGCGTGATCGACCGCCGCGGCTCGGGACTGGCCACGGGCGCCGGCTGCCCCGCCGGACTTGGCATCGTTGCCGCCGGCGTGCTGCCCGGAGCTACCGGATCCACCACCGCCGCCCGTCGGGTTGCCGGCTCGGCCGCCCGTGCCGAATTACCTTCGGTCGCCGTAGCGCGCCAGCCGCCATCGGACGTCCCGCGTGGCGCGTCCGCTGCCGCCGGGGTTTGGCCGTGCACCGACCCGCCAAGCAGCCCGGCCACCAGCATTCCCATCGCTAACCATTCGATCCGCATACTCCAGCCTCCCTGCCGAAGTCCCCGGGAACCGGCATTGTTTACGAACCGGCAGTATAAGGAGGTGGCCCAATCGGGGCAAGAGCGAAGGGAAATGCAGAATGCAGAATGCAGAATGCAGAATGCAGAATGCAGAAAGAGGATGCCTTACAAGCTCGATGGCGATAACCCCACTTTCAGGGAACGCGACAGGTTTTCCCCTCCTCTTTCTTCCTCATTCTGCATTTTGCATTCATCATTCTGCATTCCCCAAAAAAGACACCCGGAGGCTGAGGCCTCCGGGTGTTCGGATTCCAACGTTCCAACGCGATCCTAGTGGCTGCCGTTTCGGAGATGGCCAACCACCAGCGAGGCGTTGTGGCCACCGAAACCGAAGCTGTTGGACATCGCGGCGGAAATCTTTCGCTCCCGCGCCCGGATCGGCGTGTAGTCCAGATCGCAGGCCGGATCGGGAGTCTCATAGTTGATCGTCGGCGGAAGCAGGCTGTGCTTCAGCGCCAAAACGCTCAAGACCAACTCGACGCCGCCGCTGGCCCCCAGCATGTGCCCGAGTTGGCTCTTGGTGCTGGAGACCGACAGCTTGTGGGCGTGATCCTTGAAGACCGACTTGATCGCCGCCGTTTCCGCCTGATCGCCGAGCGGGGTGCTCGTGCCGTGGGCGTTAATGTAGCCGATCTCCGTCGGGTCGATCTGGGCGTCGCGGAGCGACAACTCCATCGCCTTGGCCCCCCCCAAGCCGTCTTTGTCGGGTTGGGTGATGTGACTGGCATCGGCGCTGACGCCGTAGCCGAGCAACTCGGCGTAGATCGGCGCCCCGCGCCGCTTGGCATGCTCCAACTCTTCGAGCACGAGAATCCCAGCCCCCTCGGATATCACAAAGCCGTCGCGATCGCGATCGAAGGGGCGGCTTGCCCGGGCCGGGTCATCGTTGCGTTCGGAAAGCGCACGGAGCGCACCAAAGCCACTGATCCCCATCGGCGTCACCGCCGCCTCGGTCCCGCCGGAGATCACCACGTCGGCTGCTCCATACTGGATCAGCCGCAGGGCGTCGCCGAGGGCGTTCGAGGCGCTGGCACAGGCGGTCGCCACGACCTGGTTGGGGCCGTAGAGACCGTACTGGATCGAGATCTGCGCACTCGCCGCGTTGGCCATCAACTTCGGGATGGTAAACGCGGAGACTTTGTCGGGGCCCTTTTCGAGCAACCGCGTGTGCTGGACCTCAATTTCGTACAGTCCGCCGATCCCGGACCCGAGGAGGACGCCACACCGATTGGGATCCTCCTTGGAGAAATCCAAGCCGGAGTCCTTCACGGCATCGATGGCGCTCACCAGCGCGAACTGCGTGAAGCGGTCAAGGCGTTTGGCTTCGCGGGGCTCGACATAGCCGTCACACGACCAGTCGGCGATCTCCCCGCCAAACCGCACGCGAAACTTCGTCAAGTCGAACCCTTGAATGGTCCGAATGCCGCTTTCGCCGTTGCAGACTCGCGCCCAGAGGTCGTCGACCTTGCAGCTCAGCGAGGTCACCGCCCCCATGCCAGTAATGACGACGCGTCTTTTCATGGAAGTTCGTCGGGAGTCTGTTCCTTTTCGTGGGACCCTTCCACGGCCGACTGAATGTGATCGACGGCCTGACCCACCGTCTGGATTTTCTCTGCAGCATCATCCGGGATGTTAATATCGAACTCTTCCTCGAGTTCCATCACCAACTCCACCGTATCCAGGGAGTCGGCGCCCAGATCGTTGACAAAGTGAGTGTCACGGGTGATCTGATCCTTGCTCACACCGAGCTGATCAGCAACGATCTCAATGACGCGTTCTTCAACTGAGGCCACCTTAAAGGTCCTCCTCCGGTTTACCACTCGACCAATTGGGGAAATTTACCCCGCCAAAATACCAAACAAATCCAGCCCATCCAAGGGGTCACCCCCTACGCGTTACCCCGTTGCCCGGTAACCCAAGAACAATAGCGATTTTTCCAGGCCGTGTCCATATCTTCCGGTCACGCGTTCTGGGAATCCTGCGGGCCCTAGGCCCCGTCCAGAACCTAGACCGTCAGACCGCCATCGACCACCAGCACATGCCCGGTGATGAAGCTGGCCGCATCACTCGCCAGGAAGAGTACGGCGTCGGCCACGTCCTGCGGCTCGCCGAGACGTCCCAGCGGGGTCTCCTTCTTGATCCCTTCGAGCATCTCCTCGCCCAAGGCAGCCGCCATTTCCGTGGCGATAAAGCCGGGGGCCACGGCATTGACCGTGATATTGCGGCCGGCCAATTCCTTGGCGATCGTGTGCGTCAGGCCGATCACGCCGGCCTTGGACGCCGAGTAATTGGCCTGTCCCGGGTTGCCCATCAGCCCGGAAACACTGGCAATATTAATGATTCGTCCGCGTCGGGCCTTCATCATAGGACGGGTCGCCGCCCGCGTGAACAGGAAGGTCCCCTTGAGGTTAATGGCGATTACCGCGTCCCACTGATCGTCCTTCATCCGCATGATCAGATTGTCGCGGGTGATCCCGGCGTTGTTGACCAGGATATCCAACGAGCCGAGCTTGTCCACCACCTCTTCGACGACCTGATTGACGCGGTCGCTGTTGGTCACGTCGCAGACAAAGGCTTCCGCCACACAGCCGGCCGCACGAAAGGCCTCGACGGCCCCTGCAAGAGTCTCCGGATTGACGTCGACCAGGGCGAGTTTGGCCCCGGCCGCGGCGAGATTCTCCGCGACCGTACGTCCGATCCCCCGAGCCCCTCCCGTGACCAGCGCCACGCGCCCACTCAGATCGACCGTCAACCGACGCTTCGTTTCATTGGACATACGCGTTACGTTTCCTTCGCTTTGGTGAAGATCGCCATCAGTGGCGCTCCGCGCTGAGCCGCGGCAGGCCCCGATCCAGCCCGAGAACGGGTTTTTCTACCAATTTCTAATCGCTAAAGCGTCTGTGCCCCTTGGAATCTGCAGCAGACTCTTACACTTCCACGCTTTGGCAAGAGATCTTCCGATCGATGCGTCGCAACAGTCCGCGGAGCACCCGCCCGGGCCCGACCTCATAGAACTGGTCGAAGCCCTGATCGAGCAGATACCGCATGGAGTCTTCCCAGCGGACCGGCGAGAGGATCTGTTTAATCAAGAGTTGACGGATTTCATCCGGGTCGTCGTGCGGCCGGGCATCGACGTTCGAGACCACGGGAAGCTTCGGGCGATGCACCTCGGCGTCGGCCAAGGCCTCGGTCAAGCACTGGTCGGCAGGCCGCATGATCTGGGTGTGGAACGCCCCGGCCACGGCCAAGGGCACGGCCTTCATGGCGCCCATCTTCGGAGCCAGCTCGGCCGCCCGCTCGCACGCCGCATTCGTCCCCGAGATCACGATGTTGCCGGGACAGAGCAGGTTGGCGATCTCCAGGACCTCGCCATCCCGGGCTTTTTCACAGAGCGACTCGACCTCGATCCGCTCGAGCCCCAGGATGCTGACCATGCCGCTGGGCGTGGCATCGGAGGCCTGCTGCATCGCCGCGCCGCGTTTCTGCACGACGGTCAACCCGACCTCGAAATCCAGGACGCCGGCAAAGACCATGGCCGTGTACTCGCCCAGGCTCAACCCGGCAGCCGCCTCGCAGGAGAGCGCCACATCGGGCGACTCATTGCGCAGCCACTCCAGGGCAGCCAAGCTCGTCACGAACAAGGCCGGCTGGCTGAAGACCGTCGAGTCGAGTTCCTCGGCCGGCCCTTCAAAGCACAGCTTGGCCAGGTCGTAGCCGAGCACCTCGCTGGCGCGGTCGTACAAACGACGCACGCTCGGGAGCGATTCGGCTAACCGCCGCCCCATCCCGACTGCCTGAGCCCCCTGTCCGGGGAAAAGAAATGCGATCCGGCCCACCGCGGCACCAACCCTATTCTGTTTCTTCAATGACCTTCCGGCCCATGTAGTGCCCGCACTTCGGGCAAACCACATGCGACGGAATCGCGGTGCTGCACTCCGGGCAGTACATCAACTCGCGGGGTTTCTTGGCATCGTGTGCCCGGCGCGACCCGGTGCGGGCATTCGAGTGTCTGCGTTTTGGAACAGCCATGTTATCTCTCGGTACTTCGACTAGGGTGCTGCCTCTACCGAGGCAGCTTACCAGGTTACGCTAGTTGCACGTGAAACTGCTCATCCTAGTCTTGCTAGCCTGGTCTGTCAACTGACCGAGGCTTAAAGACGTTGTTTCGGCTATCGCCGGAAGTTCCTGCACTTTTGTTACAATCGGAACCCCCGGACGAGTTTCCGCACCCCCAGGAAACAGTATTTGTGCCACTGCGTGCCCTCCAGGCAAGGTAGGGCGGTGCCGAGCTTGCGAGGCCCGCCATTGCACTACTCCGGATCTGGCGGGCCTCGCAC
>JBDKTH010000344.1:0-3194 GCA_039680305.1 Thermoguttaceae bacterium
TGCCACGGATCCGGCGGGCCTCGCAAGCTCGGCACCGCCCTACCTTCCCGGTTTTGTTCGTCAGAACCATCAAAACGTGTTGATCAGCCGGATCACCGCGGTGTCGGTCGGGCGGTAGTCGCCCTGGCCCGACGTGTACTCCAGGCGGCGGTCGAAGAGGTAGCCGATCTCGATGGTCGTGCAGCTGTGGTCGTTCCCAAAATGTTGCAGGCCGATAGACACTCGCAGGTCGCGGTAGCTCGCCAGATCATCGGCTCCCGTCGCCCGCTCGATCGCCCAGGTGCCGCCGCCCAGCTCGCCGCCGACGTACAAGTGGTGTCGGTCCGTCAACCGGAAGACCACGCGCGGTCTTGGGAAGACCGCTTCGAGACGCACGTCGGGATGCGGCAACACAATCAGCCCGCCGACGGGAAGCAGCTTCACGTCGCCCCGGTCCAGGTAATCCACGCCAAAGACGAGTTCCAAGGCCGGGTGAACCGACAGAAACCCCACCGCGTGCGAGGGAAACCGGATCCCTTCCCGGCTGCTCCCCTCGAAATCGCTCGACGCCATCACCGACACCGCCGCGTCATAGCCGAACACGCCAATGCGGTCGCGGTGCTGGTACGCGATGCTGAAGTCGTAGACCTTCGACGGCATGTCGGTTCGCACCGGACCGTTGAGGAAATGGAACTGGAGCCCCACGTCGAGCCCATGCTTCGCGCCTGGACGCTGATAGTGATCCCACAGGATCGAAAACATTCCGAACTGGTCGTCGTTTCCCAGAATCCAGTCCAGCGAACTCGACTCATATCGATAGCCGAGAAACGCATCGAGTGGGACGGGCTGGAAAGGCTCCACCAGCGGCCCCGATTCGGCAAGCCCATCGTGCCTGGAAAGATCGATGAGCGGTCCGATCTTCATGGGAGCGTCCGTCGGCATCGGGCCACCGGTGGGACTCTCCGGGGGACCGGCCTCGATCGACGAGCGGTCGCCAATGGGGGGTGAGTCGACAACCGGCGGCCACTCGGCGGTGGGCGGCAGCCGCTGGAATTCCCGGAATTGTCCCTCGGGAAGCTGCGCAAACGCCGTCGAGGCGACCACGTAAGCCACCAACAGCCCAATCAGTGGTAACGCCTGCCGGCACATCGCAGCGCCTCGCGAGGGGAAATAATTCGGCAGGCAGACCTTACTGGGGGCACATGGTCACGTCAAGATCGAACTTCCCTGAAAAACCTTCACCACGGGCCGAGTCGCCGCTCGGCGGACGTCAGTTCCTTGCCATAACCTCCCGCGAGGCAGTCGCTTAAAGCGGCCCCCTCACGGCAAAGGCTCCGGCCCGATCTTGACATTGTCCACGTAGAACACGGCCGCCGTCGTTGCGCCGGCGACGAAGCCGACCCAGTCGAGCTTGCGGAACTTCGAATCGCACGTCAGCTCGATCTGCGTTCGCTCGCCGCCACAGGGCCCGTAGCGCAGCCTCCACTTGCCGTTGGCCGCGTCGCCCAAGCCGCACGTGACCTCGATCCGCAGCCACTGGCCGAGCGGGACCTTGCCGAGCAACCGGCTCCCGGATCGCAGTGTCCCATCCCCCTCGATTCGGACCGAGGGGCCGACCTGATAGCGCCCGCCCGAGTAGTCGCGCCACTCGAAGTGCCCGATCGCGCCGGGTTCGATCCGCACGTCAAAACTCCCGCGCACCTTGCCGGTCGTGAAGTGCGGCGAGTAGGTCAGGTGCGGGTTGAAGTTGTACTTCTGGCCCGGGGCGTCGGTGAACTTGAGGCTCTGCCTGCCCTGCGCGGCCCGCTCGTCGGTGACCAGGATGCTGCCGACCTCCTCGCCACGCACCGCCGGCCCCTCGGGCTCCATGCCCGCGAGCACCCCTTCGAAGTCGTCCTCAATCGGCGTTGGCGGCGGCTCCGTGGGCGTCTTGGGGACGTACGCCTGTCGCTTGATCTCGCGCGGGGCACGGGTCCACTCCGGATCGCCGTACAGGCCGATCTGGCTGACGTCGATGGGCACGAAGCCGAGCTTGAAGGCCGGAGAATCGGGCTGCAGGCGGAAGTCGAAATGGGCCGCGTCGACGAACTTCGGATCGGCGATCAGCGAGTGCCGATCGTGACCGCGAGCCTGCCACTCGGCCAGGGTCGCCTCCCCGAACTTGAGGTTGCCGTCCGTGTGCGAGGTATCCCAGTACAGGTTGTGGTCCATGACGAACTTGTCGTTCGTCCACCCGCCTTTCAGGAGCTTGCCATTGTCGAAGTAGACGATGTTCCGCTCGAAGGTGAACGAGACGTGTTGTTCCTCTCGTGCGCGGCTGAGCTGGTAGGCCTTGCCCAAAGCCCAGATGTTGTTGCGGACAATGTTCTCCTTGCCGTAGTGCTGGTGGAAGTTGGCGTAGGTGGTGCCGTACCCGATGTTGTTCTCGATCAGGATGCCTGTGCTGCCCTCATCCGTGTAGATCGCCAACGATCCCGTATGGTGGTCGTAGACGTCGTGCACCAGGTTGTTGCGTATCACGGTTCCTGGCGAATCGCCCAGGCAGTAGATGCCGCCCATGTCGCCCAACACGCCCCGGCCAATGTTGTGGATGTGGTTGAACTCGATGACGTTGTCGTGGGCGCTGGTCGGGGCGTATCCCCAGCTCCAGCCCACCGAGATGCCGGTGTAGTACAGGTCGCAAATCTCGTTGTGCGAGACTCGGTTGTAGCTGGTCCGGCCGATCCAGACGCCCACCGCCCCGGGATCGATCTTGCCTCCGTCGTGGATCAGATTGTTGTCGACCACGTTTCGCTGGGCCGTTTCTGGCTCACTTCGCGGGTCGGTTTGCTCGCCGAGACGCACGCCCCCGGCCCCCAGGTCGTGAACATGATTACGCACGACTCGGTTGTCCTGGCAGCCGAACCGCAGCCACACGCCGTAAGTCCCCAGGTGCGCCAACTCGCACCCCTCGACCGCACAGCTCCTCGCCCCCACGGCCTCGATCGCCCCGGGGAAGTCGCATGCCGCCAGACGGGCGGCATGCCCCTGCGGCGGAACCTCCCAATCCGTATGCCAGAGCCGCAGGTTCTCAAACCGCAGGTGCGACACGAAATGCTTCTCTGCCGGCTTGCCGCTCAGGACGATCAACTGTTTGGCAACGGGGGCGACGACGGTCGCTTGCGTCAGGTCTTCGCCAGGGAAGGGAACATACGACAGCAGGCCCGTCTTGCAGT
>JBDKTH010000655.1:0-6935 GCA_039680305.1 Thermoguttaceae bacterium
CCCTCTCCCGAAGGGAGAGGGGGGCACGCAGAAATGCTTACTGTCGCGGCGCGGCGAAGTGGTAGACGCCGGAGCCGACGCTGAGAACGGCGAGATCGCCGTCCACTCGCACGAGCTTGACGCCGTCGGCCGAGGCCAAGGGCTTGCCGCTCTCGGTGATCGCCGCGGCGTTGGCAGTGGGGACGTAGACCGTCGCCGTGGTGTTGGCCGGGATGGTGACGTCCAGAAGGAGCTTGTCGCCGTCCTGTTTCCAATTGCTCTCGATCTGGCCACGGATCGAGCGGTAGCCGACCTTGGCCCAGCTCAGACGCCCGCCGGGCTGCGGGGCGATGACGATCTGCTTGTAGGCCGGACCGTCGTTGCGGATTCCGCCGATGTTCTCGACCATCCACTGGTAGACGGCCCCGAACGAGTAGTGGGCGAACGAGTTCATGCCCGGATCCTGGAAGCCGTTTTCCGGCGTCCAGCCGTCCCACCGCTCCCAGATGCTCGTGGCGCCGTGCTTGATCGAAAAGCCCCACGACGGGAAGGTGTCGTTGTGCAGGAGGCGATAAGCCACGTCGTTGCGACCGATCTTGGCCAAGACGAGCATCAGGTCCTTGGTGCCGATGAAGCCGGTCGAGAGGTGGCCTCCGCGGCTCTCGATGTCTTCAACCAGATACTGGGCGGCCAGCTTCTGCCTTTCGGGATCGAGCAGATCAAAGGCCAGGGCCAGGACGTAGCAGGCCTGGGTGTTGCCCTGGATGCGGCCGTCGGCGGCCACGTAGGCCCGATTGAAGGAGGCCTTGATCTTGTCGAACAGGGCGTTGTACTTGGCCGCGTCTTCGGTCTTGCCCAAGACCTCGGCCGTCCGGGCCGTCAGCCTGGCGCTGTAGGCGAAGTAGGCCGTGTAGATGACGTCCTTGGGCGTGTCGGCCTTGATGCTCAGCCAGTCGCCAAAGCAGTGGTACTTCTTGGGCGGCAGCAGGTCCGGGGTACTGCGATGGACGCAGAACTCGATGAACCGGACCATGCCGTCGTAGTGCTCTTCGAGCACCCGGCGGTCGCCATAGACCTCGTAGATCGTCCACGGGCAGATCGTGCCCGCATCGGACCAGGCTGGCCCGCCGTCGTCGCCAGCCACCTTGACCGGAGCGACCATGGGGAACTGGCCGTCCTTGCGCTGGCCGTCTTCGAGGTCCACGAGCCACTTGGTGAAGAAGGCCTCGACGTCGGTGTTCAGCGTGGCGGTGCGCACGTAGACCTGGGCGTCGCCGGTCCAGCCAAGACGCTCGTCACGCTGCGGGCAGTCGGTGGGCAGGTCGATGAAGTTCGAACGCTGGGTGTAGTAGGCATTCTTGTGCAACCGGTTCACCACGGCATCGGAACATTCAAACTGACCGACGACCGGCGTAGCACTGCTCAACGCGACGCCAACCACGGTGTCCTTGGTGGGCGGCTGCTTGAGGCCAGAAATCTCCACGTACTGGAAGCCATGGAAAGTGAACCGCGGCTGCCAGACCTCGACGCCGCCGCCCCGGCAGATGTAGGTGTCGATCGTCCGGGCACTGCGGAGATTGGTGACGTAGATCGTGCCATCGGGATTAAGCCGTTCGGCAAAGCGGAGAGTGATCTTCTGCCCCGGCTCGCCGGTGACGGTCAGCCGGGCAACGCCCGCAAAGTTCTGGCCCAGGTTGAGGACGTACACGCCCGGGTTAGGCTCGGTGATCTCCTGGGCCTTGAATTCTTCATAGGCCTGGACGGCCGGGCCGGGATGCCACTGGACCACAGGGTTCATCTCCGCGCCGACGACGACCGTATCCCAACGGCTGGCGTCATAGCCCGGCGTGTCCCAGCCGGTCAGTTCCTGCCGGGCGTCGTAGCTCTCGCCCATGAGGAAGTCGCCTTCGCGGGTCGGACCGGTCGAGGCTTTCCACGTCGGGCCGGTGGCGACCAGGGCGGTCGTGCCGTCGGTATACTCGACCAAGAGTTGGCCGCGGAACCGCGGCTGTTTGCCATAGTGGTTGCGGATCCGCCCCCAGCCGATATGGCCGCTGTACCAGCCGTCGGCCAGGACCGCGCCGAGGGCGTTGTCGCCTTGGCGGACCAGGTTCGTGACATCGTACGCCCGATAGTAGACCCGTTTCGTGTAATCGGTCCAGCCGGGGCTGAAGTAGTCGTCGCTGATCCGTTTGCCGTTCAGGTTGACGTCGAAGTTGCCCAGGGCCGTGGCGTAAAGGGTGGCGGCCCGGATGGGCTTATCGGCGTGGAAGGTCGTGCGCAGGTAGGAGACCGGCGGCACGAACAGCAGCGCCAGCTTCGACTTGCCCCAGGGGGCCATACCGAAATCGCCCAGCACGCGGCAGGCAGGCCAGTCGCTCGAGTCGATCGCCCGGTTGTGCCAGTAGGCCCCGGGTTGGGCGGCCGACTTCCACGACCCGTCGGTCACGTGGCTGATCGTCTTGCCGTCGCTGGTCGTGACGGTCAGCTTGGCGATCAGGCCGGCCGGGCCCGCCTGGTGATTGAGGACTTCGACACGCAGTTCGTTCTTCCCCGGACGCAGACGCGAGGCGACATCGACCGGCCAGACCACCTTGAACCCGCCGCGGCCCGGTTCGTGCCCCGTGACGAGGACGGAGTTGATGACGAACTTGTAGGTGTCGTCGCCGGCCACGAGCAACTCGGCCTTCTCGATCCTTGCGTTCTCCGGAAGCGTCAGAGTGCTGACCAACAGCCGGGGCCCCTTGGGAGCCTTGAGCTCCGGATCGGCCGCATGCCAGATCCACTTGGCGTCTTCCAGCGGCGCGTCGGGCTGATCGACCACACGCTGCTTGTCGTAGCCGATCCACTCGGCGCTCCAATCCGTAGGCTTCAGCAGGCCCATCGACCAGAAGGCCGCCTGGCTCCAGTCAGAAGGCTTGCCGTCCTTGTCCCAGACCTTGACCTTCCAGCAGCAGCGGGCGTGGGAGGCCAGCGTCTTGCCGCCATAGGTGATCGAGGTGGTCTCGTCGCTCGTCATCTTGCCCGAGTCCCACAGGTCGCCTCGCTCCGCATCGAGGTTTTCCCGGCTCGTGGCCACCAGGACCTGATAGGCCGTCTGCTTCTGGCCCCGCGCGGCGGCTTCGACGGTCCAGCTAAGCCGCGGCTGCTGGACGTCGACGCCGATCGGATCGACGAGGTATTCACACCGCAGGCAGCGGGCGGCGATCGGGCCGTCGGCGGCGCAGACGGTTTGTGCCAGGCAAAGCAGAGAAATTACCAGAAGCGGGATTCTCATGGCGGTTTCCTTCGTGGCGAGTCGAGTGGAATGTCGCGTGGCAGTCTGTCTTCTAGATTCTGTGATGCATTGCCGGACGGTTCAACATTACCTTGCGACAGTTTTGCCGCATTTTGCGACGCCGCCCCTCTGCAGCGAGCGGCTGGCTGGCCTCCTTGCCATGGCCGGGGGGAAGCGTTATCTTGTACCACAGATGGTAGAGGAACCGTATAGCCCAAAGGAACAGAATGGACTGCCATGAACGCGCACACGATTCTAGGGAATGCCCTGGCCAATTTTGATCAAGCCTTCTCGCTGATCCGTGGGGAAGTCGATGGCGACGTGCTGGAAAAGGTCCGTCAGCCCCGCGAGCGGATCGAGCTGACGCTGGCCCCCCAGCTCGAGGACGGCAAGGTGCACATGTTCCGGGCCTTCATCGTGCGGCACAACGATGCCCTGGGGCCGGCCAAAGGCGGGATCCGCATGACGGGCACGGTGACGCTGGACGATGTCACCGGCTTGGCCATGGAAATGACCTGGAAGTGTGCCTTGATTGGCGTCCCGTTCGGCGGCGGCAAGAGCGGCATCGTGGCCGACCCGACCAAGCTCAGCCGGCTGGACAAGGAGACGCTGGTTCGCAGTTTCGTGCGCAACGCCCATCGGCACATCTCGCCTGGCGTGTATGTTCCCGCGCCCGACATGGGCACCAACGAGCAGGACATGGGCTACATCAAGGATGCGATCTGCTACTCGGCGGGCGTGGCCACCACGCCGGGCTGCTATGTGACCGGCAAACCGGTCGTGCTGGGCGGAATCCCCGGACGCCGTGAGGCAACGGGCCGGGGGGTGGCCACGGTCGTCGCCGAGGCGTTCCGTCAGCAGGGGATTGATCCCCAGCAGGCCACGGCGATCGTGCAGGGGTTCGGCAATGTGGGGGCCGTCACCGCCGTGACCCTGCACACGATGGGCATCCGCGTGTGCGGCGTCAGCGATGTCTACGGGGCCTGCTACAATCCGGCCGGGCTGGACATTCCCGCTCTTTCGAGTCACGTGGCCGGCGGAAACCCGATCGCAACATTCACCGGGGGCGAGAGCATCGACGGGAAGAAACTCTTGGAGATGCCCTGCGATGTCCTGGTCCCGGCCGCGTCGGCCAGCCAGATCACGGCCGAGAACGCTCCGCGGATCGCCGCCAGGCTGATCGTCGAGGGGGCGAATTCGCCGACCACGGTCGATGCAGACGAGATTCTCAGTCAGCGAGGCGTGCTGGTCGTTCCCGACATTCTGGCCAATGCCGGCGGCGTATTTGTTTCCTACCTCGAATACACCCAGGAGACCCAACAGGAGCAGATGACCGAGACCGAGGTGAATGCCCGGCTCCAGCAGCGGATGATCGACCGTTTTGCTCAGGTGAGCGGCCTGGCGAAGGACCGCAAGTGGGCGATGCGCAGTGCGGCGATGTACCTGGGGCTCAAGAACGTCTACACGGCGGTGGTCGCCCGGGGGCTCTTGCCCTGAGCGGTGCGCTGGAGCGATTCGAGGGCCTGGAAGAGTTCGGCGGGCTGGATGGGTTTGGAGATGTAGCCGTCCATGCCCGCCTCCAGGCAGCGCTGCTGAAAACCCTTCATGGCGTGAGCCGTCATGGCGATGATGGGGACGTGGGTGCCGGTCGCGACTTCCAACTCGCGGATGGCGGCCGTGGCCTTCATGCCGTCCATCTCGGGCATCTCGACGTCCATGAGGATGACGTCGAACGGCTGATGCTGGAACGCGGCGACGGCCTCCCGGCCATCGTTGGCCGACTCCGTCGTGTGGCCACGCAGTCCGAGCAGGCCGGCGGCAACCTCCTGGTTGACGGGGCTGTCGTCGGCCACGAGGACATGGAGCGGGCGAGGTTTCTCGGCGACTTGGTCGGGTTGCGCGGCCGCCCGCTTGCCCTGGCCAACGCCGATCGCCGCAAGTAGCGTGTCCAGGAGTTCGGAAGCTTTGGCTGGCTTCGTCAGGCAGTGCTCGATCCCCAACCGACGGCATCGCTCGGCGCTGTCGACTTGCCCAGCCGGAGTGAGCATTACGATGGGAGAAACGCGGGCCGTGCCATCGCGCGAGAGTTGCTCGGCCAGGTCGAAGCCCTCGCTGTTGGTTGCCCCGGCGTCGATCAAAAGGACAGCAAACGACTTGCCTTTGCCGATCGCCTCCAGGGCAGCTGCGGCACTGTCGGCCGCGTGAACCTCGATACCGTTCTGCGAGAGCATTTCGCAATAGACGCCTCGGGCATTGGCGTTGCCACTGACGACCAATGCTGTCGTGCCGGGCGGCACGATGCGGGCGGCGGGCGTTTGCGCCGCCTCGCTCGGAAGATCGACGGGGACAAGGAAATGGAACGTGCTGCCGGAGCCGTCCTCGCTCTCAACCCAAATCCGTCCGCCCATCAGGCTCACCAACTGGGCGGAGATGGCCAGTCCGAGGCCCGTGCCGCCGAAGCGGCGAGTCATCGAACTGTCGCTCTGGCGGAAGGCCTCGAAGATGCACGATTGCTTGTCGGCCGGGATCCCTATCCCCGTGTCGCGCACGGCGACGTGCAGGACCGCCTGCCGGTCCGTCCGGCTCTCTGGCCACACGTTAACGAAGATCTCTCCACGCTCGGTGAACTTGATCGCGTTGCCGACCAGGTTGACGATGATTTGACGCAGACGGCTCGGGTCGCCGATGGTCTCCGTGGGCACCTCTGGGGCGACGCGGCAGATCAGCTCCAGGCCCTTGCGCGACGCCGGTACGGCCATCAGCCTCGCGGCGTCGCCGACCACGCTTCGCACCGGGAAGGCGATCTTCTCCAGTTCCATCCGCCCGGCTTCGATTTTGGAGAAGTCGAGGATGTCGTTGAGCAGGGCCAGCAGGGCATTGGCCGACTCCTTGACGATCGTCAAATAGTTGCTTTGCTGAGCAGTCAGCGAGGTGTTCAGCGCGAGTTCGGTCATGCCGATGATCCCGTTCATCGGCGTGCGGATCTCGTGGCTCATGGTGGCAAGGAACAGGCTCTTCGCCTCGTTGGCGGCCTCGGCGGCCTGTTTGGCCACGCGCAGCTGCTCCTCGGTCTGGCGGAGTTCGTTGGCGACCCGTTTGAGTTCCTGGTTGGACTGGGCCAACTCGTGAGCCCGGGCTTCGGCGGCGGCGGTCCGGTCGGCGACTCGCCGCTCCAAGGTCTCGTTCAGCCGCTGCAACTGAACGAAGCCCTCGGCGTTCTCCAAGGCCGCCCCGGCGATTGCCGCGATGAAATCGGCGAGACGTTCCTCATCCTGCCCGAACAGGCCACGCACGTGTGCGTGAGTAACATAGAGGCAGGCGACCGGACGGCCGCGGACGTACATCGGCACGCAGAGGGCCGAACGCTCGCCGGAAGTGGCGGCGCTGTCGCTGGCCGAGTTGGCGAGTTCTTCGGCGAATGCCACGGCCCGGCCGGTCTGCAGCGTCCGGTGAACCATGGTCTCGTTGACCTCGCCGTGCACTTCGCCGAGGATGGGGGTCAGGAACGGGGGCCCGAGGGCCTCGTTGATGCGCAGCACTTGGCAAGACTCTCCCCGCAAGAGCCGCAGCGCGGCGTCGCGGGCTTCTTCGTGGATCGCCGCGGGGGACAAGGCGGAGGCGATCCTGCGTCCGGCATCGAGCACGGTGTCGAAGCGGTCGGCCAGGGAGAGGCTGGCCG
>JBDKTH010001031.1:0-11066 GCA_039680305.1 Thermoguttaceae bacterium
TTATGCAGTTCGGCCGCTTGTCGTACAGATGGGGGAAACGACGAGTTCATAACGCACACTCCTCCGCCGAGGGGAATGTCCTGCCTCCCCGATCACGCGGCGGATCTCCTCTTCCGTCGTCCGGAACGAGGTCCCGGCGGCGGCGACCACATTCTCTTCGATCATCAGGCTGCCCATATCGTTGGCCCCAAACCGCAGGGCCATCTGCCCAATCTTGAGGCCCTGCGTGACCCAACTGGCCTGGACGTTGGGGAAATTGTCCAGGTAGAGTCGACTGACGGCCAGAGTCTTGAGGTATTCGAAGGGGCCGACTTTGCGCAATTCGGCCAGGGCCGTGTTGCCCGGCTGGAAAGTCCAACAGATGAAGGCGGTGAATCCGCCCGTCTCGTCTTGGAGTTCGCGGAGCCGGGTCAGATGCTCGATTCGCTCGGCGAGGGTTTCCAGGTGGCCGAACATCATGGTGGCCGACCCGCGGCCGCCCAACTGGTGCCACTGGCGGCAGATGTCCAGCCACCCCCGGGCGTCAACCTTACAGGGACTGACCGTCTGCCGGACCCGGTCGACGAGGATTTCGGCTCCGCCGCCCGGCAGGCTTCCCAAACCGGCGGCCTTGAGCCGCCCGAGTACGGTGGCCGCCGGTAGACCGGTCAGTTGGCTCAAGTGATGGATTTCCGGCGGGCTAAAACCGTGGATATTGATCTGCGGAAACTTCTGGCGGATGCCTTGCAGCAGGTCTTCATACCACGGGAAGGGCAACTCCGGGTGCATTCCGCCCTGCAAGAGGATCTGGTCGCCGCCGAGTTGGAGCGTCTCTTCGATCTTCCGATGCAACTCTTCCCGGCTAATCACATACGCCTCCGGGTCGCCGAGGCGTCGCGAAAAGGCACAGAAGCGGCAACTGCTCGTGCAGATGTTCGTGTAGTTGATGTTACGATCGACGTTGTAGGTGCGATACGGCTCCGGATGCAGCCGCCGAGTGACGGCGTCAGCCGCATGCGCAATCGCTGCCAGATCGTGCGACTGGAGCAGTTCTAGCCCCTCGTCGGGCGTCAACCGCTGGCCGGCGACGGCTTTTTCAAGCAACTTCGTGATCGTGGAAGACACGGTCGGCTCCCGTTGGGGCAAGTTGATGCCGCATGGCCAGGCGACAAAACATCTCCAGACCCTGCCATTGGCGTTTGCCCAAGTGGAATACCAGGTTATCACGCAAGTAGACGAGGCACTCCTCCCGCGAAATGCCGATTCGCGCGGCTTCCTGCCGCGCAATCAGCTCCACGCGTTTGAGTCCTTCGTCCCGGGCTGCTGTGAACAGACGATCCAGACCGTCGGGGGCGAGGCCCGGCCGGGCAATCCACATGGCAAACACAAATGGAAGGCCGCTCCAGTGGGACCACTCTTGGCCCAGGTCCCAAATGAACTCAAATGGCTCTTGGGGAGGAAGGATCCCTCGGTCGCCGATCAGCACGACGGCATCGGCCGCCGTATCTGCCAGCGTGCCCCCGATCGGCAACTGTTCGAGACGCGGCTCCAGGGCAAAGCGTTCTTTCAGCAAGATCCGAGCCATCGTGGCGCTGGTTCGCGAGCCTTCATCGAGTGCCAGCGTACGAATCTTCTCCGCCGGAACACGTCCGAAGAGCTTGACGCTCTTGACCGGCCCGTCACAGGAGATACACGTATCGGAGACGATCGTGCAGCCGGGATGGCGGAAAAACTCGATTGACGGAATGAGGGCCACGTCCAAACGCCCAGCGGCCAGGCCATCGGCCAGATGACTGGGCAAGTCGTAGACAATCTCGGCGTTTGGCGCGACTTCCTTCAGGGCGACGGCTAATGGTCGCGCATTGAGATAACAGACGGCGCCGATCCGCACGCGTCGATCCGTGGTAAACCGTCCGGTCACAACAGTCTCCAAGCTCCCTCATGTCCGCAAGCCTTCGATTATAGAGCGTCGGCGTCAGAACGAAAAGGGAGCGGGGGCACGTCCATGCCCCCTGTTTTGGCCAGCTCCCTCCACAATGCCGGCAGATGCGGACCACGCGGGTTTGACGAGAGGAGGCGGAAAGCTAGATTTGCCTTGGGATCCATTTCAAAACCGGATGGATGCAGGCGTTCTGCCGGCTTGGAATGGGATTCGAAACGAGTCTTGGTACGCCGCTGCCTGGCATCCGTCGGCAGGCGTTGCACGAGCGGATTTGTCCAAAGAGTCATAGGGGGTCCTTCATGGCCAGAGCATCCGACGACAACTTGCTGGCACGGCTCGCCGGCCGGGGAAACGCCGCGGACGGCACCGATCCGTGGGCCACACTGGCAACCACCGAACCCGATCACGACCTGCCCGAGGCTAAGGACCAGAAGCTTGACGCCCTGCTCGATCGCATCAACCAACTAACCGGCACCAAAACAGACGATGCGAAGGCAGCCAAGACGCCGGCCGAGGAGGAACACGACAGCCACACCTTCCTCCCAACCGAACCGACCTCCTTCGGCGAGGCCCAACTGACCGAGAGCGAGGTGGAATCGCTGATTCTCAAGCACCTCCTGGCGCGGGGCGACGCCGTCGGCCGCGACATCGCCGACCAGGTGAAGCTGCCGTTCGTACTGATCGACGAGCTGTTGCGGGCGATGAAGAATGATCGGCTGGTCGTTCACAAAGGCTCGGCGCCGATGAACGACTACCAGTACGAACTGACGGAACTGGGCCGTGAACGGGGGATGCGTTACGCCTCGCATTGCACGTACTTTGGCTCGGCCCCGGTGGCGCTGAAGGAATACATCGACAGCGTCCGCGCCCAGTCGCTGACCACTCAGCAGCCTACGCCCGAAAGCCTCAAAGAGGCCTTCCAAGGCCTCCAATTGAGCAGGCGAATCCTCGATCGCCTCGGCCCAGCTATGAATTCCGGCCGCGGCTTGTTCCTGTATGGTGCCCCGGGCAACGGCAAGACGAGCATCGCTGAGCGGGTGACTCGGGCGTTTGGCAAGTACATCTGGATTCCGCGGGCGATCGGCGTCGACGGCGAGATCATCCGGCTCTTCGACCCCGTCAACCACGAGGAATCTCCGTTGCCGCCAGGCGACGGCCTGTGGGATCACGGGAAGATCGACAAGCGGTGGGTCCGGATCCGCCGACCGACGATCATCGCCGGCGGCGAGTTGACAATGTCGGCCCTGGAAGTGGTCATCAACACGTCGACGGGCATCAGCGAGGCGCCGCTACAGTTGAAGAGCAACTGTGGGACGTTGGTCATCGATGACTTTGGCCGACAGCGGATGAGCGTCGTCGATCTGCTGAACCGCTGGATCGTGCCCCTGGAGATGCGCTACGACTTCCTCAACCTGCCCAATGGCAAAAAGATCCAGGTGCCCTTCGATCAACTAATCATCTTCTCGACGAACCTGGAACCTCGCGAGTTGGTCGACGAGGCCTTCTTGCGACGGATTCCGTACAAGATCGAAGTGCTCGACCCGAGCGAGGAAGAGTTCCGCGAGTTGTTCAAGATGTCCGCGGAGAAGATGGGCTTCGAATACCGGCAAGAGGCGGTGGATCATCTGATTCGCGAGCACTACCAGAAGGCCAATCGCCCCTTCCGATTCTGCCAGCCCCGCGACATTCTGCTCCAGGTGCGCAACTATTGCGCCTACCACAAGCGCCCTCTGGAGTTAACCAATGAGTACTTTGACCTGGCGGCGGAGAACTATTTCGCCGTGATGTGATCAGTTCTTCGTCGCGGCGTCCGGCACGAGATAGGTCCGGACCATCCAGTCATAGCATTCTGGAACCGGATCGAGAGCTTCGGTGGGCAATCCCACGAAGGAATGGGCCGTTTTCACCGTGCGATCCACGCCGATGTAGACGCCCTTCTTCTCGTGGGCGTTGAAGGAGAGGACCACGTAGAACTGTGCCGGTACCTCGACGGCAGGTGAGATGGGCAGCGTATACCAACGTGCTTTGCCCTGTTCAACCAGCGAATAGGGGTACGACAGTCGCTGGAGGACTTTTTGGTCCTTGTTGAGCAGGTAGACGTCAAAGTCCTCCGCGGGTGGTTCGGGAGTGCCATATCGGCTCCCGTAGAACTCAATGGCAACCACGCGATGGCTCCCTTTGGGACTCCGGAAAGCGACGGCATAGCCCGTCCCACCGAGGCTCCGCCTGCGGTCAGACCGCTCTCCGACGTAGCTCAGCTGTACGGCGTTGTCCGGCATCCGAAATGCGGGCGGCGCCGCGGCGGCCGAGGACTTCGCGGCCGCTTGCCGAGGACCGGCTTTCGGTTGAAGATCGAGTTGGAGCCGCGTGATCTGACCGCTGCGGATTTCTATCTGCTGGTGCTGTGGATAATGGTCGTCCAGTTCGACGGTGATCCGGCGAACGCCGGGGGGCACGATAAACAGCCCACCCGATTTGCCCAGGGGCTGGCCATCCAGCTGGACGTTGGCCTCCGTGGGCACGGTACGGATGTAGAGGCGGGTCGTTGGTGTCTCGGAGGTCTCAAGCGGGGGGGCAAACAGGGCAAGCAAGGTCAAAGATACGAGTGTCGTGGGCATCGGACTCCCCTTGTCGATCTGGACGGTGACGAGCGTCCGGCCGTCAACCGCAGGCACGGCGACCCGGGCTGGATCTCAGCCCCCTGCCCCGTTTAGGTCGCCGTGCCTGCGGCTGGAATACAGAACCACAGCCTCCGCGTCTCGCGGCCCCACGCGGAAGTGCCGCTTGTGCGACCCTCACTGAGCTTATGCGCCGGTCCGCAAGAATCTGTCTCCGATTCTTGCGAATTTCTGCCCCCACGGTAACATACTTATATAGAGGTGCCCAGTGGGCCAGGTGATGATGGGTAGTGAAACTCAGGCGAGTCTGCTTGCGCGGCTACAAGATGGGACCGATCCGCTCGTGTGGGAAGAGTTCTTCTCCCGCTATTGGCGTTTGATCCATCGCTTTGCCCGCCAACGGGGCTGCGCTGAGCATACGGCGGAAGAAGTCGTCCAGGAAGTGATGCTGACGGTCTTTCAGCAGCGGGATGTCTTCCGCTATGACCCCGCGCGCGGGCGCTTCCGCGACTGGCTGCTGACCGTCGTACGGAACAAAGTGGCCGAACATCGCCGTCGCCCGGCCGAACAAATCCGGGCGCAGGGCGGCGAGACGCCCTGGGACCTGTTGCAGGCCCCGGCGGGCGATGACTTGCCCGACGAGGTTTTGGAGGCGGCCTTCGAAGAGGCTGTGTTGCTGACCCTCTTGGATACCGTGCGGCAAGAGGTGACTCCTCGCACCTACCAGGCCTTCGAACTCTTTACGTTGCACGAACTTCCTGCGGCCGAGGTCGCCCGCATCACGGGCATCACTCGCAACGCCGTCTACCAGGCACGCAAGAACATTATGCGGCGACTCGAGCAGTTGGGAGCTTCTTTCCGCGACGAAGATCACGCCGACCTGCGGATCCGTAGTGCACTGCGCTCCGCTCCCAGCGAAGCGGTCGAGCGTTCCGTAACCACACGCACTCAGCAGACCATGCGACGAAGACTCTCGGGACGCTGACAGGCCCGACCGCGACGGACCAGAGGGCAATCGTGAACGACCACCCCACTCTACCCTACTCGCCCAGCAGCACGACGGCGGATATCCCTGATTTCGCCCTGATCCGGCCGATTGGCGAGGGCGGTTTTGGACAAGTCTGGCTGGCCACCAATCAGGCCACCGGCCAACTGCGGGCCGTCAAGCTGATTCCGCTGGACGTCTCCGACCGTGTGGATCCGGCGGGACGGGAACTGATGTCGCTGATTCGTTTGGAGCGGGTAGCCCAGCAGCGTCACCCGCACCTGGCCACCATCCACCATGTGGGACGCACGCCACAACATCTCTTCTATGTGATGGACTTGGCCGATGACCTTTCCGGCGGCCCCCCTTCGGCCGACGCCGCCTATCAGCCGGCTACCCTCAGTCGGCGGCTGGAACATGGGCCCTTGGCCCCTGAGGATTGTCTCCTGTACTGTAAGCAGTTGCTATCCGCGCTGGCCTGTTTGCATCAGGCCGGGATGGTGCATCGCGACGTGAAGCCGGCCAATTGCCTGTTCGTTGGCGGTCGGTTGCAGTTGGCCGATTTTGGCCTGTTAAGCACCAACGATCGGTCGATCTCCCGCGTCGGAACCGAAAAGTACATGCCTCCTACCGGTCGCATGGACGCCCGGGCCGACGTCTTCGCGGCAGGGTTGGTGATCTATGAGATGCTCACTGGCCTGCCGGTCGAACGTTTTCCCTCGCTGCAGGATCGGGGCCGACAGATCTTCGAGGATGTGAATCTCCGCCGGCTCAATCAGTTGGTTCTCCAGGCCTGCGAACCGGATCCGCAGCATCGGTTCCAGGATGCCGGAGAAATGCTGACCGCCATGGAAGGGGGCTCCCGCCGGGGCTTGCCGCGGCTGACCAGGCGGCGCGGCCTGGCGTTGGCCGGCGTCCTGCTCCTGGCCAGCGCGATGGTCGCCGCGGCCGTATGGTCAGTCAACCGCGAGGTCAGACGCTCCGCCGCTTCTCCGGTCGGAGGCCCCTCAGGAGTCGCCGCAAGCGGCGTGTCCCCCCCGGTCCGGGTCAACTTCATCACCGAGCCTTTTGAGGCCACGATCTACCTGGATGGAAAGCTGCTGGTGCAGCCGGACGGCCAGCCCTACCTGACCCCTTGCACCGTACCGGATCTTCCGGCCGGGCAGCATCGGGTCATCTTCAAACGCCCCGACCACGCAGATCTTCCGGCCGGCCCAATCGACCTGACGAAGACGCGGGAGATCGTCGCCCGCTGGCAGCGGTGAGGGGCGTTTGCTACTGATGCGGTTCTTCCAAACCGAACGGGAGCTTTTTCTGCGCGTCGGTGATGCAGGTGGGATCGAGTTCCTTGAACAACAGGCTGGGTTGAATATCGTTGTTGTTCTGGTACTTGTCGCTCGAGTACTCGCAGATCGAACCGCGGATGTCATGGTAGATGATCTGGCAGATCGCTACGCCAGGATAGATGCGCAGCGGCTGGACGGCAAACATTTCCAGGGTCCAGTAGCCGCAAAAGCCAACGTCGCCAAACCCGGCCGTGACGTGAACGAACAGCCCCAGCCGGCCCACTGACGAACGGCCTTCGATCATTGGCACCAGATTGTGGGTTTCGGTCCGCTCGGCGGTTCGCCCCAGGTAGAGCTGATTGGGCCGCAGCACCAGGCCTTCCCGTGGGATCGCCACGCGGCGCACGCGGTTGGGCCTGCGCATGTCGAGCACCACCTCTTCGTAAACCATCAGCTCATCGTGAAGCGAGAGATTGTAGCTGTTGGGATTGAGCTTCGCTTCGTCAAACGGCTCAATCCGGATGTCTGTGCCCAATCGGGTACGAATTTCGTGGCCGGAGAGAATCATCGCCAAAACATTCCCTGCGAGAACGAACGATCCTGGAAAAGACGTTGCGTACGATCAAGCCCCGTCGACGCCGATCCGCGGACAGATGGAGCCAAGCGGGCACTCGTCGCATTTCGGTTTGCGGGCGGTGCAGATGCGGCGGCCGTGGTGGATCATCCGATGACTGAAGTCGATCCATTCCTTCTTGGGGATCAACGCCAGAAGGTCCTGCTCGATGCGTACTGCATCCTTGTCGTCGTGCGAAGTCAGCCCCAATCGCCTGCTGACGCGTCCGACATGGGTGTCCACGACAATGCCCGAAGAGATTCCATAGGCGGTTCCCAAAACGACATTGGCCGTCTTGCGCCCAATGCCTGGCAGTTCGACCAACGCCTCCAGGTCTTGAGGAACCTGGCCGCCGTGCTTGTCGACCAACGACTGGCAGCAGGCCTTGAGGTTCTTGGCCTTGTTGCGGAAGAAACCCGTGCTTTGAATCTCCCGTTCAAGCTCCCCGAGGTCAGCTCCTGCGTAGTCAGCCGCCGTGCGGTACTTCCTGAAGAGGCTCTTCGTGACGATGTTCACTCGCTCATCGGTGCACTGTGCCGAAAGGATCGTAGCCACCAGCAGTTCTAGCGGCGTCTGAAAGTCAAGCGCGCAGCTCGCGTCGGGATAGTGACGCTGCAAGAGACGGACGACCTTGGCAGCATAACGTTTGAGTTCGGGCGAGGTGGCCATCCGGGGGTAAGCAAGAGGTCATGGATATTGCGACAAGGGACACGCGGGACTCCGCTCCCCTTCTCTGCCCAAAAAGTGCATTGTCTGACCTGCCGTGGTGAGTGTCAAGACGCGACGACGGCCCGGACAAATACCCGCGGGCCTCACTCGATTCGCCTCGCGAGCCCCTGCGTGCCACCCAAACCGCGTTCTCCGCCAATGGTCTAAGAGCGGAGACTGTTGGCCCAAAACGCTGTGGCTATCTATAATCGTTATTGGGATTCTGGTCTCGCAGTCACGGGACAGCAGGAGCACGCTGACCATCCACCGGCTCTGGGGGGGCGACCGCGAGGCGTTTGTTGAGGTATGTTTGCTTTACCCTATTCGACAACCTCCAGGGGTAGACCGGCGGTTGCCCAGTGTGCTCTTCCAGTTGGGCGGTGAATTCATGGCGGCGTTTGACGATTTCGCATTCTCATCGACGGACTTCTCCGGAACGGCACGACTGTTTCCGCTGCCGAATCTGGTACTGTTCCCCCATGTGATGCAACCGCTACACATCTTCGAACCCCGCTATCGTGAACTCCTCGAAGAAGCCCTGACGACCGATCAACTGGTGACCATGGCCATGCTGGCCCCCGGTTGGGAGAAGGACTATGAGGGGCGGCCACCGCTGTTCCCCATGGCGTGCCTCGGTCGCGTCGCCGTTCACCACCGAGTGGCGAATGGGGCCTACAACGTGCTCGTGGTCGGTTTAAAACGGGTCCGACTCTTGCGCGAGTTGCCGCCGTCGAAAAGCTTTCGCGAGGCCAAGGCCGAGGTTTGTGACGACTGCTATCCACCGGAAGAAGCGGCCGCGACCCCTGCTCTCCAACGCAAGCTCCGCAGCGCTTTCTTGGAGATCCTGCCCCATCTGCCACAAGCCCAGGATCAGTTGGATCAACTCCTCGGAAGTGAGGTCTCGCTGGGGACGTTGACCGACATCATCAGCTATATGCTCGACATTGAGCTTGTGCAGAAAGAGACCCTACTGGCTGAGGCCAATGTTCACCGGCGCACCAGGCTGTTGCTGCAGCATCTTGCCGCGATCTCCACGGACGATTCGCCAGGAAGTGGGGGGGCCCTGGTGTTCCCGCCCGAGTTCAGTGTCAACTGAGGCCGGGCGAAGACGTCCCATGCTCATTTAGGGGTATGCAGAAGCAAGGACTGTTGCGAGTCCTTGCTTCTGCATGTTTGTCCAACTTGTCTCTTCGCGGGCTCTTGGCGACCGATGGTTTTGACCACCTTGACCATCTTTGCGGGGGGGGCTAAGATTGATGCTGATCGTTCATCCTGTACCTGAGTAGAGAAATGACCATTCGTTCTGAGACCTTTGAGGCTTTGACCGGCAGTCTGGCGGACGAGCGTGAGGAGTCAGACGGCCAAGTGACGGCGGCCATCGACATGAAGCGGATCGAACGCGCGGTGCGTGAGATCCTGGCGGCCGTGGGCGAGGATCCGGACCGCGAGGGGCTGCGTGAGACGCCGGCCCGCGTGGCCCGCATGTATGCGGAACTATTCCGAGGCCTGCACGAAGAGCCCCGTGCCCACCTGAGGAAGTTTTTCACGGAAAAGTACGATGAAATCGTACTGGTGCGCGACATCAGCTTCAACAGCATGTGCGAGCACCACATGATGCCCTTCATGGGCAAGGCGCATATTGGTTACTTGCCCAATGGGCGGGTGATCGGCCTGAGCAAGCTGGCTCGCGTCGTGGAAGTCGTAGCCCGTCGACCGCAGGTGCAGGAACGGATGACGGAAACCATCGCCGACTTGTTGGTCGAAGAACTCCAGGCCAAAGGCGTCGTGGTGGTCATGGAAGCGGTTCACACGTGTATGACTGTCCGCGGCGTGCGCAAGCCCGGCGCGATTTGCGTCACCTCGGCGATGCGCGGCGCGTTCCGCACGAATCCATCCAGCCGCGCCGAGATTATGACCTTGATCTACGGAGAGCGCCGTTTGACGTAACGCGAAGACTTCCTGGCGCTTTTCCTCGTGCCGACATCTTTTCGCGTGTAAAGCCACCAGCCTCAGCCGCGGGGCAACCTGCCGTTTAAGGCACAGGTTCGACGTATGGCTCAGCTCGACCAGCAACGGGAGCGAATTCAGGACGATCTGCGTGGGCTGATCGATGGGGAAGTTCGTTGCGACAATGTCAGCCTGCAACTGTTCGCCACCGATGGTAGCATCTACGAAATCCGCCCCCTTGGGGTAGTCCGGCCCCGGTCAACGGATGACGTGGTGGCCTGTGTCCAGTATGCGGCGGAGAAGCAAATTGCCATCCACGCCCGCGGGGCGGGGACTGGCCTGGCTGGCGAATCGCTCGGGCCGGGGTTGGTACTCGACTTTTCCCGATTTCTTCGCCGCGTGATCCACACCGATGCGACAAGCGTCCGGGTCCAGGCGGGGATCGTTTACGAACGACTCAATGCCCACTTGCGCAATCGGGGGCGACGGTTCACCCCCGATCCGACTAACGGCAACCTGACGACGATCGGCGGGATGCTCGGGATTGATGCTAGCGGCAGTCGCTGGTTGAAGTATGGCTCAACGCGTCGCCATGTGCTGGGGCTGCAGATTGTTTTGGCCGATGGGCAGGTGCTGGAGGTCGGCCGGGAACCGCTGGGCAACTCCCCGATCAGCCCGCTCCACCCCCGCAAACGTGAGCTTGTCGCCCAGCTCTCCCAAATGCTCACAACCCATGCCGATGTGATCCAGCAGCATCGCCCCAAGAGCCCGGTGAATCGTTGCGGCTACCAGCTCTGGGATGTGCTGGGTGAGGGGCAACTCGATTTGGCTCGACTCCTGGTCGGCTCCGAAGGCACCCTGGCCCTGGTCACCGAGGCAGTGTTGGCCACCGAGCCTTTGCCCCGCCACCGCGGCGTGGCGTTGCTCTTGTTCGACAGTCTCGAAAAGGCCTGCCGCGCCGTCCCCGAGGTCCTCGATTCCGAGCCGA
>JBDKTH010001328.1:0-3169 GCA_039680305.1 Thermoguttaceae bacterium
GATGGCGATGGTGGTCCGCTTGCGGGAGAAGCGACGGATCGCATCGCAGATGGCCCGTTCCGACTCGGCATCGATGCTGGCCGTGGCCTCGTCGAGAATCAGGATGGCCGGATCAAAAAGGAGAGCCCGGGCGATCGACAACCGCTGCCGCTCACCCCCCGAGAGGCCGGAACCGCCTTCACCCAGTCGCGTTTCGTAGGCGAAGGGCATCCGCAGAATGAAATTATGGGCGTCGGCATACTGCCCCGCACGAAGGATCTCTTCGGGAGCGGCGTGGGACTTGCCATAGGCAATGTTCTCGGCCACCGTTCCGTGGAACAGAAAGGGTTCCTGGGGCACCATCCCGATCCGCCGCCGCAGTTCATGGCTGCCGATCTGGCGCACGTCGATGCCGTCGACCAGGATTTGACCAGCGTCGGCCTCGTACAGTCGGGCAATCAGGCTGACCAGCGTCGATTTACCCGAGCCGCTACGGCCGACCACCCCGATCATCTCGCCAGGTTGAATCGTGAAACTGATGTCCTTCAGGACCGGCCGATGCTTGTCGTAGCCGAACGAGACATTCTGGAACTCGACGCGGCCCTGGGCGTCTTTGAGCAAGGCAGCCGATTCGGGCTCCACGATCTCGGTGGGGGTGTCCAACAGTTCGAAGATCCGCCGGCTGGTGGTGAAGAAGCTGCTGAACCAGGTCGTTGATTCGGCGATCGTGGTCAGCGGCGTATAGAACATCGCCAGGTAGGCCAGGAAGGCCATCAGCGAGCCGAGCGTCATCTCGCCGAATAACACGGCACGCCCGCCAACGTACCAAACAGCCAGGCCGCCGAGCGCGAAGAGAAGCCCCATCAGGGCCGTGAAGGTCGCGGTGGAAAAGTCGACCGTCTGCCGTGAGTCGCGCAGGCGGTGGCTCGACTCGCAGAACCGCTGAATTTCGCGATCCTCTTGCACGAACGCCTTGACGACGCGGATTCCCGACAACATGCCCGTCAGGGCCGAAGCCTGCTTGCCCACGGCCTCCCAATAGTGTTGATAGCGGGGATTGAGATACTTGGTGAAGTACCAACTGCCGGCGATGATCAACGGCATCGGCAGCATGGTGATCAGGGCCAGCATCGGGTTCAGATAGAAGAGCATGATGCCGATGCCCACCAGTTGGAACGACTGGAGCAGGAAGCCGCCGGTCATGTGGTAGACCAGCGTGTGGAGCGTCTCCGTGTCGTAGGCCACGCGGCTCATGAGCATGCCCACCTGGTTCCGGTCGTGAAACGCCAGGGGCAGTTCGTTCAGTTTTTTGACCAGCTCGTCGCGGAGGTTGGCCGTCAACGTGGTGCCGACCTGGCTGGAGATGCGTCCCTTCCAGATAGCCACCAGTGCAGACGCGAAGCGGATCAGCAGCAGGCCGGCCACAATCGCCAACAACAGCATCAGCAGTTGCCCCATCCCGTTTCGCGGCGTCTCCGCTTGGAGAACATTGTCGACGAGCACGCGTTGCAGCATCGGCGGAGCCACATCGATCGCCACCGCCCCGAAGGACAACGTCAGCAACAGCACCACGCTGCCGCGAAAGGGCCGCATGAAGGCGAGAAGACGCCGTGCCGTGTGCCAGCGTTGTGGCGTCGCTCCGGAGGTGGTTCTCTCCGACAACCAGCGTGACTGCGTCGGGCCCCGGCCGCTGCCCGGCGCGTCCGGGCGGTCAGTCCAGGGGGTGGAGCGACAACAAGCATTGAGATGGCCGACCAGATCGGTCAATTGCCGGTCGATGACGCCCGGGCGGCGTAGGATGTCGACCCATTTTCCCTCCACCTGCCCTTGAAGAAAGCATGAGCCGACCGCGGGCTCCATCCGGAACCCTTCGAAATCAGGCAACCACCACTCCCGCTGCCTCTCGCGCAGGCCATCGCCGCCGACAATGACCAGCTTCTGCTCATAGACCAAGAGCCGCTCTGACCGGATGCTTCCTGCCAAGTCGACTGCTGTGTCGAGCGAGAAGAGAAGGGGGGAGTCGGCGAGGTTATCGGTGCGAGTTGTGTTTTCTCGATCTTGTGCGGCCTCTAGGGACATTCGTACTCTACCTCTCTGGAGCCGGATTCATACGTGCACCAGGTCGCACACATAATTGGCCAAAGCATCAAACGTTTTAGTGAAGAACTATATCCGTAGCAGGAAGTCTGGGAAGGTGGCCCATCCGGCGAACTCTTTCGTACGAGGTCTTCGGCAAGGAACGTGCCAGGTCAAGTAAATTGGCCGGCGGTAGCTCCGTGACGCTTCCAGACAAAGCCTCCGCACCTCTCCCTACCTGAAGCGGCTAGTTCCCGTATTGCGTCCCCCCTGAGCTCTACCAGGGACGGTATCGGACACGCTTTAGCAAATCCCGTTCCATTGACCAGACGATAGACAGCATTCGCTCGCGAAATCGCTCCAGTGGGGAAACCACACCTCGATGATGGCTCGCGCAGCATGCGCCCGTGTCGATGCTGGCAGCCGGCACGAGACTTGCGTTTGAGACTGTGCCCCTGCACTCAGAGAACTGGTCAATCAGCCAGAGCGTCAGATTGTCGCTCACTATATGGGAAAGGCAACGACGATGTCGATTTGGTTGCTTTTGGTGTTTGCGGTCTGCATGGTCAGCGGCGTCTTGAGCTTTGAGGCGAAGCCGGATTTGGGAAATATATCGCTGCCGCTGTTTCTCGTCGCTTTGGCGATCTTCGTGGCGGGAGTCTTGATGCGAGGCATCCGCCGGCCAGTTGTGTGACGGCGTCGTGAGTGCTGAAGAGGCAGCTTGAGTGGCCTTGTGGCAACCGGTCCGCGCGACAGCTTATCGCCTGGGAGGTGAAGAAGTGACCGGTTGTCTGTCGTTCAGGCTGGTTGGCTACAGTTCCATGGGATCGACCCTGGCCAGGTGACATCCCACAGGGCGGAGCCGGCGCCGGCCACAGTTCATGAGCCCAGAATGGAACTGTAAGGAAAGGCGTCTCGGCGACATCCCGGCTCAAGGCACGAACGGGACACGAAAAAACAACGCCGGAGAGATAGCATCGAGCGGCTATCCCTCCTGGCGTTACAGTCCCTCGGAGCAGGAAACGGCTCGCAGAGAGTGGTCAGGAAAGGTATGGCCGGAAGACCTCGGGCGAGAATCAATAGCGACGTTCGCGGCCGCCCCGCCCGCCGCCGT
>JBDKTH010000811.1:0-7556 GCA_039680305.1 Thermoguttaceae bacterium
GAGGGGCACGGAATACCCAACGCGAAGATCAAACCGGTAGTCTGCGAGCATGAGCACGATACCTCCGTGGTCTTGTGGTTGGTTGATTGACGAACGCAGCGAATCCCTTGTATGTGGACGTGCGGGACGACAAGGCCCCGGACGCCTGGCCTGCATGTTGAGCGAGGATGGGGCGGGCGGCACGGTCGCGTCTTCGCCAGGGGACTTGGCCGACGTTCAACACGTAATCCTTGCCCGGCCAGCCGTCACCCGCCTTCAGCGGCCCCACCACGCTGCCGGTCAGGGCAGCTACGGACACCGGCAAGCGTTACACCGACGGGCAGGTGCCCCGATCAGCGGTCGAAAAGTCGGAGCGGACTACTGCCTTGCGGAGGGCCCGGACGTCACCTAGAATTGCAGACCGGTTTCCAATGGGAAGGATCTGGACCGTGCACATGCGCCGTGAAAACAGAGTCTTTCGTTTGTCGCTTGCGATTTCGCTTCTCGTAGCCCTCGTTTCTGGCTGGAGCGGCAGCGTCTTCGCCGCCGAACATGCGAGCGATGCGAAGGCGCGGTACACGATCAGCGACTTCAACTCGCCTTTTCAGTTCTATTACCAGGCTTGGAGCGACAAGATCCAAGTCGTTAATGGACATGTCTTGCTCAAGAGCCTGTCGTGCAGAGGCGGAGCCGGAGTGAACAAGGCTTACGATCTGAGCAGCTACGCCAACCTGACCCCGGCGTTCAGGCTCCAGACGACCCCGGCCAACACCGCCAAGACCCTCCAGTTGCAGCTCCTCGACGCTGGTGGACGTAATGCCACTTGGCACTTTCCCTTGCCCCAGCCGTCGGCCGACTTTGTGACGGTCATCCCCACAGACGCTGTGGCGATCTCCCATCCCCATGCCCTCGAGCGAGCGGACAAGCCGGACGATGTCGGGGCGTTGGACCTCGCGAAGATTTGCCAGTTCAAGGTCCAGGGCGACTGGCAGAAGGGCGTGGTCGATCTGGAACTCGATGCGATTGTGCTGGTGGAGCCCGATGCGACGATGCTGGCGCAACGAGAAGCCTATACCAAAGTGGAGGCGGAGGCAGCCGCGCTGAAGGCGAAGCGGCTTGCCGAGGCGAAGGAGAAACTTGCCCGCGAGCGAGAGATAAAGCTCCGCGCGTACTCTTACCGCGGAGATCGATCGCCGGAGGTGACGCACGTGTCGCTGGTCGCGCCCGATATCCTCTCGCTGACCATTGAGGCCCAACGGACGATCCCGTCCACGATGACCAAGTACGAGCCTCAACCCGGCGACGAGAAGAAGGAAGAGAAGTCGGACGATGGCAAAGTGCGGCAGGTGACGCTGCTGCGCAACGGGCAAAGGATCGGCCGGCTTCAGGGCAAGAACTTCGATTGGCTCTTCACCGATGAGCGTCTTGACGACGACCCACTCTTGGACTTCATCACCGAGACGCCGGCGAACTACACGATCCAATCCAGCGATGATCCGAACTACGCCAATGCGGTGAAACCGATCGCGGTGTACCGCAAAAGCGTTCCCCGCGATGTTGTCCTTCCCGGCGGTCAGCATCCTACGCGACATCGGATCTACCTGAGACTGCCGTCGAACGTGCAGGCTGACAAGACCTACTCGATCAAAGTCGCGGCCGTGAACGTGAAGAACGGCGACCTTTTGTTCAAGGCGGACCTTCAGCGCGTGCGTAGCGAGTCGGTCCACGTGAACCAGATCGGCTATCGGCCCGACGATCCTGTGAAGCGGGCATTCCTGTCGATCTGGCTGGGCACCGGCGGGGCCTATACGTTTGCCGATGGGCTGGGCTTCTCGCTGATCGAGGAGGGGACGAACAAGACTGTCTTCAGCGGGAAGGTAGAACGTGCGCTGGCGGCCGACGGCAAAGAGCAACTTTGGACGAAACCGCCGAAGAACTACAGCAGCACGGCGATCTACCGCATGGACTTCAGCGCGTATAACACGCCGGGCACTTATCGCCTGTATGTGGAGGGGATCGGCTGCAGCTATCCATTTGAGATCAGCCGCTCGGCCTGGGAAAAGGCATTCCTGACCCAGATGAAGGGGCTGTACAATCAGCGCAGCGGTGTTGAGCTTGGGCCGCCCTATACCGACTTCAAGAAGCCTCGCGATTTCCATCCCGACGACGGCGCCGTGGTGACGCGATCGACGTACGACGTACTCTCCAAGGGCGGCCCTTATGCCTATGCAGACATGGCGAAGGGCGACACGGGCGAGGTCGTCAAAGACGCGTGGGGCGGTTACCACGACGCGGGCGATTGGAACCCGCGGCGCGTGACCCACATGTACACGACGCTCGCGCAGCTTGAACTGTGCGAGTTGTATCCCGACTACTTCAGCAAGCTGAAGCTGAACATCCCGGCGGTCGACGGCGTGCCCGACATGATCGCCGAAGCGCTCTTCGAGATCGACTGTTTCCGGCGATTACAGATGCCGAATGGCGCGGTTCCGCATGGCATCGAAACGGAGGGCGACCCATCGGCCGGCGAGGTGAGTTGGCTCTCGACGCAGCACTGTTACGTGCTCGCGCCCAACATCCGCGACACGTGGCTGTATGCCGCCGTCGCGGGTCGGGCAGCGAAGGTTCTCAAGCCGTTCAAGCCCGAACTGGCGCAGACGTACCTGGACAGTGCGATTCGGGCGTTCAAATGGGCGGAAGGCGAATTCTCCCGGAAGCGTGCGGCCGGTGAGGCGATGGAGAAGAAGGATTACTGGGATGCACTGGATGCCCGGAACCTCTCGGCGCTTGTGCTCTATGACATGACCGGCGACAAGGCCTATCACGAGGTCTTCCTCGAGGACACCTGCCTGAAGCAGCCGGGCGCGGAGATCGCGGCGTGGGGCTGGAATATCCAGTGCGACCAGGTGTTCCTGTATGCGAGGATGGACGCGGCGAAGACCGATCCGAAGCTGCGGGAGAATGCTCGCTCGGGCGTGATCTCACTGGCCGAGCGATCTCTGAAGTACGCGGCCGGCAATGCCTTCAACATTACTCAGCGCGAACCGGGACGCCCCATGTTCGCAGGCTTCTTCAGCACGTCAGGCGGCTCAGAACCCGTCCGGGCGCACTACCTGACCGGAAGGCTCGAGTATCTGAAGGGGGCCGTCCAGTCCTGCCAGTTCCAGGCCGGCTGCAACCCAAACAATCTGGTATACACGACTGGCCTTGGAGCGAACCCCGTGAAGGTTCCGTTGGAGTTGGACGCCCGGTCGAGTGGCCAAGCGGTTCCGATCGGGCTGACCGTCTTCGGCAACTCAGACTACTTCAACTGGCGGAACAGCTTCTGGGACATCAACCTGAGGTTCGTGAACAGGCCCGAATTCATCTGGCCTGACGCGTACAGCTGGCCATTGACGGAAGCGTACTTCGACGTCTGGGTCCTGGTCTCCGCGAACGAGTATGTGATCGATACCTGGGCGCCGAACGTGCTGGTGTGGGGGTACCTGTCGGCTCGTCCAGATCTGGTCAAGTGACGCCCAAGCCTCGTCAACCGAGATACGGAGGCGACTTGGGACCACGTGGAGGCGGAGACAACGGCAAATGCTTCCGCGAGCTGTTCGAAAAGCCGGACGAGTCAAAGGAAACCCGGGCCGCGATCGACGTGCTCCTTTACGCCGACCATAACCAGCGGAGACCGTTCACCGACGACGAACTCCACGCGTGGTTTGGCCAGATGCGCACATGGAACCTCAAGTTGGCCTTGGAGGTCGGTGCCATCAAGCCGTGGGGTACGACCGGCGACACCGTCTTCATGGTCCAGCGTCAAGCCTTGACCTACTCCGCCGCGGCATGGGCACCCTTCTTGGCCACGGAGGGTTTCATCAGCAGCACCAGGAGGACAAGCGACAGCCCCACGAGGGCGAAAACGAAGAAGACGTCGAAATAGGCCAGCGAGGCCGCTTGTTGCTGACGCACGTCGGCCAACGCCTGCCAGGCCATTTGTAGAGAACCGACCGGGTCGCCAGTTACTTGGTAGAAGTAGGTCTGGGCCTGCTCGATGAAGGAAGTCACGGCCGGGTTGAAAGGGTTAACCGACTCGCCCAGGCGATCGAGGTGAAACTGTTCACGCCGCTCCTGCAGGGTCTGCGCCATGGAGGTGCCCACGCTACCGCCCTCATTGCGGAGGAGACTGAGCAGGCCGACCGCCGCCCCTCGCAGTCGCTGAGGGGTGTACATGTAGGCGGCCACGTTGAGCGGGGCGAAGATCAGCGATAGACCGACGATCATCACCACCCGAGGCCAAACAACGTGCCACGGATCGATCTCAAGGTTCATCCGCGACATCCAATAATTGCCGGCCGCCAAAAGGAGGAGGCCACCGGCAATCAGCCATCGGGCGTCGGTGCCGCGTCCAATCAGGCGACTGACCACGAGCATCATGAAGATTGAGAAGATGCCGGCTGGCGACATGATGAGCCCAGAGTGGTAGGCGTCGTAGCCGAATTGCGACTGAAGCAGTGCCGGCAACGAAGTCGTGGCGCCGTAGAGCACCCCGTAGGCGAAGAAGATGATCACACAGGAGGCCGCGAAGTTGCGCTCGCGCAGCGGCCGGAAGTTGATCACCGGATGCGCGGTCCGCAACTCCCGGAACAGCAAGGCGCCCAGCCCCAGCACGAACAAGAGGGCCAGGGTTTGCACCCGTCCGAACGGGTCGCCCAGCCAGTCCCACTCCTCTCCCTTGCTGAGGAGCACCTCCCAGGAGATCATGGTGACGGCCAGCAAGATCAGGCCGAGTGTGTCGAAGTTCATCGGCTGCCGACGCAGCTCGGCCCGCTGCTTCGTGAGGTATTCCGGGTCCTTCAGAAGGAAATAGCACAACACGAAGGCCAGAGCGCCCACCGGGAGGTTGATGTAGAAGATCCACCGCCAGGAGTAGTTGTCGGTGATCCAGCCTCCCAAGGCCGGACCGATCACGGGCGCGATCAGGGCGGCCACGCCGAACATGGTCATCGCGGAACCCTGCTTTTCCAGGGGGAAACTGTCCAGCAACACGCCCTGGCTGGAAGGCTGCAGACCGCCGCCGGCCAGCCCCTGGATTACCCGGAACAGGATGAGCTGGCCCAGGTTGGTGGCCATGCCGCAGAGTCCCGAGCTGATGGTAAAGACGGCGATGGAGAAAAGGAAATAGTTGCGGCGGCCGAAGTGGGTCGACAGCCAGCCGGTGATTGGCAAGATGAAGGCGTTGGCGGCCAGGTAACTGGTGAGGACCCACTCGGCATCGATCACCGCTGCCGACAAGCCGCCAGCGATGTAGCGCAAGGCCACGTTGGCGATCGTGGTGTCCAGCACCTCCATGAACGTGGGCACGACCACCGCGATCGCGACGAACCAGGGGTTGGTCGCCGGGCGGCTGACCGCACGCGGAGCAAGGGCCATCGCGCCCATGCGGGAACTCCTGCGTCAGAGGCTGCGGAACGGGATCGGCTTCGCTTCAACCGCTTCATCCTCCCGGATTGGTGGGGATTTGCGGCAGGGGAGCGGCGGGCTGCAAGATGGCCCCCGCGTTTTGCCCCGTGGGTGGCTCCTTGTAATACACGTAGGGAGTCACTGACAAGCCGACAAACAAGGGCTCCTCATCGGGGGCGTAGTTGGTCAGTTCAATCCGGACCGGCAACCGTTGGACGATCTTCACGTAGTTGCCGGTGGCGTTTTGCGGCGGCAACAGGGCCAGGGTTTGACCGGTCCCCATGGTAAACCCGGTGATGCGGCCCTCGAACTCATGGTGGCTGCCGTACATGTCGACCTCGATCCGGGCCCGCTGGCCGATACGCAGGTTAGCCAACTGGGTCTCCTTGAAGTTGGCGTCGATCCAGATCTCGGTCAAGGAACGGATGGCCATCAGGTTCTGCCCCACCTGCACGAAATTGCCGGGGTTGATGTTTCGGCGGGTGATCACTCCGTCGATCTCCGCGGGAATGTCGCAGTAGCGCAGATTCAATTCGGCCTGCTCCAGGTCTCGGCGGGCCTGCAGAAGGTTCGCCTGGGCCTGCTGGATGGCAGGGGCATCGCTGATAACCTTGGCGAAGATCCGGTCGAGATTGCCCTCCGGGTCACGCCGGTAGAAATCGTCCAGGACTTCCTTGGGGGAGGCGTTGTAGGAAGGCGGGATGATGCCAAGCGGGGCAGCACTTTGCCGCAGTTGGGCGAGCGCCATGCGAACCGCGGAGTAGTTCTGGTCGAGGTTGGGCGGCACCTCCGTGAGTTCCTTTCCGGAAGGCGGCTTGGCCGGCAGGCCCAGGCCGACCCGGGTGGCGTAGACCGTTTCCAGGGCCTGCCGGACCGCAGCGACGGCCGACTGCTCAGTCTGGCGGCGTTGGTCAAGGTCTTCTTGGGAGATGGCTTGGCTCGGGGCCATCTCCTCGCCGCGGCGGAGGTTGGCTCGGGCCAGTTCGAGGACCGCCTGCTGGTTCTGATAGGCCGCCACGTTGGCCTGCAAGAGGGCGATCTGATTGCGCACCTCTTCCATGGCATGTTCCAGTTGGAAACGATTCGCACGGGCTTGAGCAACCATGCCGCGCACCTGGGCCTGGGCGGCGACCAGGTTCGCCTCGGCGGCTTCCAGGGCCGCCTTCTTGAGCTCGACTTGGACCCGGTATGGTTCTGGGTCGATTTGAACCAGCAAGTCCCCCTTCTTCACACGCATGTTGTCATCCACGAAAACCCGGGTCACTTGGCCGGCAACCCGAGGAGCCACGAAGGTGACATGGCCATTGACGTACGCGTCATCGGTAGATACCGTGTTCAGTGCCGTTTTCGCCCAGGGAACCAAGACGTATCCTAGGCCCGCCAGGCCGAACACGGCCGCCACTGCCAGCAGCAACCGTTTTCGCCAACGGTGCAGTCGCGGCCCGGCTTCGGAGGGTTTGGGCGGTGTGCCAGAAGGAGCAGCGATGGCCGGGGCTGCAGATTGGTCCGTCGAAGTCGCTCGATCCTCCTTCGTGGCAGATGGATTCTGCTTGGCATCATGGGCCACCGCCTCGGCGGGAGTCGGCTTTTCTTCGTCCGCGATTTCCGAGTGCCGATCGTTCGTGCCGTCCATGCTGGTACTTCTTCTTTTCTGCCGTTCAGTACCAGAAAGGGCCTGACGGGATGGTGACAGGGCCGCCTCCAGAGTTCGCGAGGATCGAAGCGATCGAAAGCCTTTGTGTCGGGTTTCCCAACCGGGATGGCCCGAATCACCCTTGGGATGCTATGCAAGAACCGTGCCAGACAATCGTCAACGCGACTCTTATGGCCAGGACCGAGTGCGAGTGTCCGCAGGGGTGTTAGGTGAACAGCTGGCGGCAGCTCGGGCACCGCAGTTGCATTATCCTCCGTTCGATGCAAATGCCTGCCGAGACGCCTCTACGACTCTCCGGCAAGGCACGTCTTCCAGGAGTCGGGCCACGAGAGCGGTCCAGCCCGTTTGATGGCTCGCCCCCATGCCGCGTCCTCTGTCGCCGTGGAAGTATTCGTAGAAGAGGACCAGCTCGCGCCAAGAGGGGCTCTCGGCATAGCGACGATCGTTGCCGTGGACTGGCCGCCAACCCGAGGCG
>JBDKTH010000729.1:0-4107 GCA_039680305.1 Thermoguttaceae bacterium
ACGAGCCGTTCGAGGAGTTCGGCCGCTTCCCGCCGACCCGCGCGGTCGGGAAAGGCGGAAAGGATCGCGGCTTTCTCACGCTCGTCCTCGTAGGTCCCACCGGCGGCGAGATTCGCCTCAACCAACCGCAAGGCCTCTTTGAGGTCCCGATACCCGCGACCGCGGAGGAGCGACGCCAACGTCCGCCTCGCCCAGGCCACGTCGTGAGGCCTAGAGTCCTTCGCGGAGAGAATCCGACGAAGGTGAGGCTCGGCCAGTTGAGGCGCTGCCGCCCTCACGAAGAACGCAGCGGCCTGCCGGAGCGTGGCGGGATCGTCGGGCGACTGGGAAAGGGCTCGCTCGTACTCCTTGGCAGCCGCATCCCTCTGGCCCATCGCCTCGTAGCACGAGCCAAGGATCAAGGGGGCACGCTCCGGGGCGAGGCGGGCTTTCGCCTGCTGGACGACCGCTTCGGCGTCCGGCCTGCGATTCTCACGGGTGAGGAAGCGGACGAGCGATGCCCACGCCTCGGACGACTGCGGCGCAAGTTCGACGGCCCGCCGCAGCGCGGCCTCCGCCTCGGTGAGCGTTTGGGCCGAGTCGCCCTGATGGGCATCGTCTCGTTTGGCTTGCCTTCCCTCGGCCGCCAGCAACTGCCCCAGCCAGACATGGTCCTGGAAGTTCAGGGAACTGGCTGCGATCTGGCGGGCCTTTTCGATCGCGTAGGCGGAATCGTCGAGCCGGATCGCGATGCACGAGGCAAGACGGCCGATCTCATTTGAGAGCGGCATCTGGTCCTCCAGACGCCGCAACACGCGGTCGGCCTCCCCGTACCGCCCCTGCCGGTACAACAGTTCCACAGTGCGGCGAATCGCTCGCGGACTTCGCTCGCCCAGGTCGAGAGCCCGCTGGTAATCCTGGAGGGCCTCGTCCTGCCGGCCCTGCCGCTCGTGGATCTCCGCTTCCAAAAGCGCCACTTGGGACCAGGTCGGCCGAAGTCGAGCGGCCTCGGCAAGGTGTTTTTGGATCGCGTCGTCGGCCTTGCCCTTTCCACGTTCCCCCGACGTGGCCAGGTACACCGCCGTTGCGTAGTGCCACAGCGGCCCACGTCCCTCCACGCGGAGAATACCCGCCAGTGCCTGCTCCATTTCCGCCAGGTCCTGCGCGTCGAACGCCAACTCCCAGCGAAGGGCGTGATTCTCCAACGCGTCCGGTTCCTGCTCGCAGAGCCTCCCACAGATCGCCCGCGCCTCTTGCGAGGCATCCGCCGCGCGAACCGCCCCCAAAAGCCCCCTCCAAAGCTTCGGCAACTCCTGGGCAGGAATCCCGTCGGTCATCGTGGCCCACTCGCAGATCTGCGGGACGGCCTTCTTCCCGGTCCGGGCGACGAGACCACGGGCCTTGACGACACGGATGGCCGCACGGTCGCCGAACGTCTGTTCCACTTCCCCAAGCAGGGTCTCCACCCGGTCCCACTGCTGCTTGCGCTGGAGCACCGTCACCAAAAGCAGCCGGGGCTCAAGGTCGTCGGGAAACCGGTTACAGGCCTCCTCAAGAAGCCGTTGGGCCGCGTCGATGCGTCCTCGGGCAAGCAAGGTCTCCGCGCGAAGTGACTCAACGGCCGACGACGGCGCCACGGTCTTGGCCAGGACTTCCAGCAGCTCTTGCACCTCGTCCCCTGCCCTCTTCGTCGCCTCGCCCGCTGTCATCGGGCGACTCCGGCGGACCAAGAGCCGGGCCAAGGCGACAAGCTCCGCGGGCGACACCTGTTTCGAGGCGAGGATGTGGCGGTACTCCGCAACCGCCTCCGTCAACCGGCCGCCATCGGCCAGTGCGGCCACTAGAGCCAGTCGAGCCGAAGGTTCGCCCGGGTATGCCACGACGAGCTTGCGGCACACCGCCCGCCGTCGCTCCTGGTCCCCGAGACGTTCGTAGCAGATCGCCAACAGGCGGTTTCCCTCCTGAGCAAGGCGATGTTCCTCCGGGACCGCGGCCACGACCTGTTCGAGCCCCTCGGCGGCGTCCCGCCACTGTCGCTGGACTAATGCGATTCGCGCGTCGAGGTATTGGACAAGGGGCCTCGACGAATCCCGGGCACGCAACCACTCGATGATCGGCTTCGCCTCGTCGGTCTTCTCTGTGTCGATCAAGACACTTGCCAGGTGCCACTCGAGCTGCGGCGCATTGGGGATCGCTTCCAGGCCACGACGGAGCCACGCGATCGCCTCCTCGGAACGACGCCGCTGGATCTCAAGGTCTGCGAGCAACGAATAGGCCCGAACCTGTTTGGGATCCACCTCCACCGCGAGACTCGCGTGCGTGTATCCCGCGTCGGATTGTCCCCGCTGCAAAGCACACTGGGCGGCCAGCAACAGGGCCTCCACGTTCCGCGGCGCCAGGCGCAAGGCCTCCGCCGCCTGCCGAGCCGCCTCCTCCGTCTGTCCGCACTCCCGCAGGTATTCGCCGCAGGCAACGTGGGCGGCCGGCGACTGAGGATTCGCCTTGACCAATTCCTCCATCCAACGATCGGCCTCGGATGGCTTGTCGAGGCGGTGACGGAGCAGGACCGCCAGATCAGGGTAGACCTCGATCCGTCCGGGGTCGCTATAGATGGCCGACTGCAAAGCCTCGGCGGCTTCACGGTATTGCCCCGTCGCCGCATGGCACCGCCCGAGTTGTTCCCGCAGCTGGCTGTCGTCCGGGAACGCTTTGAGCAGGTGCCGCTCGAGGTGCTCCTTCGCGTCACGGTAGCGTCCGAGTCTGATCGCCACCTCAACCAGCCTCCGCCGGACGTCTGCGCGATCCGGCAGCCGCCGAAGGGCCTGCTCCAGGGTGCTAAACGCCTCGACCTCGCGAGCGTTCTCGGCCAGGAGGCCGCCCAACGAGGCCCAGGCGTCACCGTCCTCGGGCTCCAACTGCAGATAGCGCTCGAAGTGCTTGAGGGCCTCGTCGGCCTGTTTCTGCGATTGCGCATCGCGAGCCTGCCGGAGGAAGAAGGCGGCATGGCGGCGCACCTGGATCCCATGGACCCAGGCCACCAGCGAGCCGGTGACCACGGCCAGGCACACCAGGGCAAGCAGCAGGCGGACGTTGATCACGCGCATCGCAGAGCCAGCCAAGCGGTCATCGTCTGCCTCGCCTCAACCGATTCCCCACTTCGTCGATCGGCCCCATGAGCTGAAGAGGTGATCGGCGGCAGTCGTCCACGCGGGGAAGCCAGACGACCAGAAGCAGCCGTTGTCGGCAGGTTTGCCCGTCGTTCCCTTATGGTCCTTTCCGTGGGTCCAATCGCCCAGCCAATCCATGTCGTGGCTGTGGCAGAAATCGTCGAAATGGCCCACGGGCGAACAGCCCGGCCGACAGGAACCGTGATGCCAGTCCTGCCACGGGAACCATCCCCAGCACCCGGTGTGGACCGATCCAACGTACCAGTACGCCGGGTCCTTGTCCGTAACCGGGCTGCCCAACGGGAGGTTATCGCGGCCAAGGGGCGAGCCAACCACGGTCCCGAGATTCATCTGCTGCCCCGCAGGAATGCTACAGGTGATCGTCACGGTGGCCGTATAGAGCCAGGTCTCCCCGACGTCCAGCAAGCCGTCGCGATCGGCGTCGCCCCGCATGTACAGCGGCACGACCCCCGCCTGGCTATCGGTAACCGTAACATCGGCCAGCGGCAGGTCGCCGGGGTTGGTCACCACGTAGGTGAAAAGAAGCCTCTGCCCACGGTACACCACCGGACCGGTCGGCTTATCGGCATCATCCCCGTACGACGGAGGCTCATCGCAGGTCGGGCAACACTTGGCCCCCAACTCATTCTCCGTCGCCAAGAGGTCCTTGTATCCCTCGTAGCTCCGCGTCGCATACGCCTGCTGGACGAAGGCGGTGATCTCGCTCGGAATGTAAAGGTAGTCCACGTCCGAATCGACGGCGTTGAGCAGGGCCGCCACGGCCTGTCGTCCCAACGCCTTGTACCCGCCCCCTCCTCGCTCGAGGACGTCGAGAAGCGTTGGATTCTCGGGATCGCTGACGTGGAAGACGTCGTTGTAGCGATCCGTCGGTCGATACCACGTCCAGTAGCAGAAATGTTGCTTCTGTTTCCAGAACCCCGGCGTCAACCCCTCCCCGCCA
>JBDKTH010000476.1:0-2522 GCA_039680305.1 Thermoguttaceae bacterium
CGATCGTGCAGCAGCAAGGGGTGGCGGTCAAGAAGAAGTCGCCGAGCATCATGATGATCGTCAACCTGGTCTCGACGAAAGGCACGCAGGGGAACTACCTGCACGACGATCTGTACCTGTCAAACTACGCCACGCTCCAGATCCGCGACGCCCTGCTACGCCTGCCAGGCGTGGGCGACGTGACATTCATGGGCCAACGCGACTACAGCATGCGTGCCTGGCTTGACCCGGAGAAGCTGGCCGCCCGGGGCATGACCGCCGATGACGTGGTCAATGCGCTGAAGGAGCAGAATGTCCAGGTCGCCGCCGGCCAGGTCGGTCAGGAACCGGTCCCGGCCGGGCAGGAGTTCCAGTTGACGATGAGCACGCTGGGACGGCTGGTCGAGGCCGAACAGTTCGGCGACATCGTGCTGAAGACGAACCAGGCGCAGAAAGACAACGAAGACGCCACCGTGGTCCGGCTGCGCGACGTCGCCCGAGTCGAACGGGGGGCCCAGCAGTACGACCAGTCGTGTACGCTCGACCGCGAGCCGTCGGTCGCGCTGTCGATCTACCAGTTGCCCGGCTCCAATGCGATCCGGACCGCCAAGGAAGTCTACGCGAAGATGGAGGAGCTCAAAGCTCGTTTCCCCGACGGCGTGAGCTACAAGATCGTTTACGACACGACCCCCTTTATCGGCGAGTCGGTCAAGGAAGTGCTCAAAACCTTGCGCGACGCGGTGATCCTCGTTGCGCTGGTGGTGCTCGTGTTTCTGCAGAACTGGCGCGCGACGATCATCCCGCTCGTTGCCGTGCCGGTGGCCATCATCGGCACCTTTGCCGTCATGGCCGTGATGGGGTTCAGCCTGAACAACCTCTCGCTGTTCGGCCTGGTGCTGGCGATCGGGATCGTCGTCGATGATGCGATCGTGGTCGTCGAGAACGTGGAACGCTGGCTGGCCGAGGGGCTCTCGCCCCGCGAGGCGGCGTTCAAGGCGATGGACGAAGTGACCGGCCCGGTGATCGCCGTGGCCTTGGTCCTCTGTGCGGTGTTCGTCCCGTGTGCCTTTATCAGCGGGATCACCGGGCAATTCTTCCGCCAGTTCGCCTTGACGATCGCGGTCTCGACGGTCATTTCGGCGTTCAACTCGTTGACCCTGAGCCCGGCACTGGCCTCGCTTCTGCTCCAACCGCACGGAGCCAAACGCGACCTGCTTAGCCGGGGATTCGACAAGACCCTCGGCGGCTTCTTCCGGCTGTTCAACTGGGGCTTCAACCGGTCGACGGGCATGTACACCCGGGCCGTGGGAATGATGCTGCGAGCCAGCGCGATCACCCTGGTCGTCTATGCCGGCCTGCTCTACCTGACCTACTGGGGCTTCAACCACGTTCCGGCCGGGTTCATCCCCGAACAGGACAAGGGCTACCTGCTGGTCAACGTGCAGTTGCCCGACGGGGCCTCGGTCCAGCGGACCCGGGCAGTAATGCAACGCATCGAGGAAATGGCCCAGAAGGAGCCGGGCGTAGCGCACACCGTGGCCATCTCGGGCCAGTCGATCCTCCTGGGGGCCAATGCGCCCAATTTCGGCTCGATGTACGTGATGCTCCAAGAGTTCGACCACCGGCGCGGAAGCGACCTGACCGGCGACGCGATTGCCGGCAAGTTGCGGGAGAGACTGGATCGCGAGGTGCGCGAGGCGATCGTGTCGATCTTCGGCGCCCCGCCGGTCGACGGCTTGGGCAGCGCTGGCGGCTTTCGCCTGATGCTGGAAAGCCGCGGCGAGCTGGGCCTGGCCGACCTGCAGAAGGCCGCCGACGACGTCGTGGCCAAGGCCAACGATACGCCCGGGCTGGAGGGCGCGTTCACCAGCCTCCGCGCCAACAACCCTTGGCTCTATCTCGACATCGACCGCGTCAAGGCCAAGTCGATGGGCGTGTCGCTCAGCAATGTCTTCGACGCCCTGCAAGTCTACATGGGCTCGCTCTACGTGAACAACTTCAACGAGTTCGGCCGCTCCTGGCAAGTCAACGTCCAGGCCGATCCCGAGTTCCGCCGCTCGGCCGAAAACGTCCAACAACTCAAGGTCCGCAACATTCAGGGGCAAATGGTCCCCTTGAGCACGCTTTGCGAGATCCGCAATACGAGCGGACCGGTCATGGTCATGCGCTACAACATGTATCCGGCCGCGGCCGTCAACGGCAACATGGCCCCGGGAACCAGTTCGGGGGACGCCATTCGACTTATGGAACAGGTGGCCGACGAAAAGCTTCCGCACGCGATGGCCTACGAGTGGACCGAGCTGACGCTGATGCAGATCCTGGCCGGCAACACGGCGATGTACGTCTTCGCCCTGGCCGTGGTGTTGGTGTTCCTCGTGTTAGCCGCCCAGTATGAGAGCTGGTCGCTGCCCTTGGCCGTGATCCTCGTGGTGCCGATGTGTCTGTTGTGCTCGATCGCCGGGGTGGCGATCGCCCGGATGGACATCAACATCTTCACCCAGATCGGCTTCATCGTCCTTGTGGGCCTGGCCAGCAAGAACGCG
>JBDKTH010000285.1:0-1726 GCA_039680305.1 Thermoguttaceae bacterium
TCAGCCTTGGCAACGCAACGATTACGTTCCCGGTAGAGATCGAAAGCGGCTCGTATCTGGAGTTCACCTCGATGACCGACTGCAAGCTCTACGGTCCCAAGGGTGAGTTGACCCGCGAGGTTACTCCCCAGGGGCAAATGCCAACGCTCGAACGGGGAGAGACCGAGATCCGCTTCCGCTGCGAGGGCCCGGCTGGCGTCAATCCCCGGGCTCGCGTCACCGTGATTGGCCGCGGCAACCCGCTGTAGCGGACGGGCCGATAGTAAGGGTTCTCCCCTGATGCTAGCAGGGCGACCTCGCACCGGGACCCTTCGGACGGGTTTGCTTTTCAGGCCGGGGGCATAGGATTACATGACCCGAACTCTTGGGGAGGTAATCCTATGACCCTGGTCTTTGAACCCATTCTGACCAAGGGAATCGCACAGATTTCCTATCTCGTCGGGGACACGGCTTCTGGGACGGCGGCGGTCATCGACCCGCGGCCGGACGTGGAGGTCTATGTCAAGCTGGCTCGGAAGAACGGCTTGGCAATCACCCACATCCTCGAAACCCATATCCAGGCCGATTTCATGAGCGGCTCGCGGGAACTGGCCGAACGGATCGGTTCGGCGAAGATCTTCCTGAGCCGGGAAGGCGAGGCGGATTACGGGTTTCAGCACCAACCGGTGCACAACGGCAACTCGTTTCCGTTCGGCTCGGTCGTGCTCACGGCTCGCCACACGCCGGGGCACACGCCAGAACACCTGGCCTACCTGCTGGCCGACAACCAACACCCGGAGACGCCCTGGGGCGTGTTGACGGGCGATTCGCTCTTGGTCAACTCGGCTGCCCGGCCCGACTTGCTCGGGGAAGACATGCGGGAACGGCTCGTGCGCGAGTTGTATCAAACGCTCTATGGCTTTTACCTGGGGCTTGGCGAAGAGGTAATCGTCTATCCGGGCCACAGCGCCGGCTCGGCCTGCGGGGCGGCAATCGCCGATCGGCCGATGAGCACCATCGGCTACGAGCGTCGCTATAACCCGTTCCTGCAGTTCGACGATTTCGCGAGTTTCCGGGCGTTTGTGCTGGAGGGGACCCCGCCGATCCCGGCGCACTATGCCCGGCTCAAACGGCTCAACACGCAGGGCCCGCCCATCCTGGCCCATTTGCCCAGCACGCCCGGCCTGACGCCCAAGGCGTTCAAGATTGCGATTGAAGCTGGCTGTCTGGTGGTCGACGTGCGTTCGATGAACGCCTTTGGCGGCGGCCATATTCCAGGGGCGATCAACATCGGCGCCCAGCCCGACTTGTCGGTGTGGGCGGGCGAAATGCTCGACCCGGACCGGCCGATCCTCCTCGTGCTGGAAGCGGATGAGGACCTGGCCTACGTCCAGCGGCTGTTCTTGCGCACTGGCTTTACGAACTTGGCCGGTTACCTGGTTGGCGGGATGACGATGTGGCAAAACGGCGCCTATCCCGTGGAAATGTTGCCGCAGATGACCGTGCAGGACCTCAAAGCCCACGCCCAGCAATTGCAGATCGTCGACGTGCGCTCCCCGCAGGAATGGTCCGACGGCCACATCCCCGGCGCGACGCACGCCTACCTCGCCCAACTGCGCGAGCACTTGTCGGAACTCGACCCGTGGAAGCCGACCGCCGTCTATTGCGGTAGCGGCTATCGTGCCAGCCTCGCCGCCAGCCTTCTCCAATCTCACGGCTTTGAGCGGGTCCACAACATCCCAGGCAG
>JBDKTH010000038.1:0-13546 GCA_039680305.1 Thermoguttaceae bacterium
GATGGTTTCCCGGTAAGCATCGCCGGTATCGACGGTGGAGAATGTGCCGTTGACTGTAATGGCGCCGGAGCCGGTGCCGCCGAAGATCGTGGGACTCGTGAACACCAGATCCGTATTGAACGTCACAGCCCCCGAGCCGTTCTGGGTAATCAAGGCACTGCCCGAGGGAGCTTCGAGTGTGGGATCCTGCCGGGCATTCGTGAGTTCCCAGGCGGTGGCCAGATTAAACCGCAACTCCTGGACGCGGTAGTACGAGGAATGGACGTTGATCGCGTTGGAATTGCCAGTGGCGACCGGGATGTCGAACACGGCGACGTCATCAACCGAATTCGGCACGCCGTTGGGCGTCCAGTTGGCCTCGGTCATCCACCAGTTGTTGCCCGCGCCGCTATTGGGATTGAAATGGTACTCGGCGGCCGTGGCTTCAGCGCCGACCAGACACAGCAGGATCGTCAGCGTGGCCAGCGCAGTCGAGCGAAAGGCAGTCATGGTGCAATCCCCACGATGCGGAGAGTCTTCTCGTCCCCCATGATGATAATCGGGGGGCATGGGGAATGCAAGGATTGCGTGCCTGCTACTTTGTCAGGCTCGGGTGGGCTGTTGGCGCGAGAAGTAGATGTAGATCCAGAGTACGACGATGGCGCCGATGATCGACATGATCCAACCGGACGGCTCGAAGCCCCGTTCGGGACTGCCCATGACCGCCCAGGTAATCATGCCGCCCGCCAACGAGCCCACGATTCCCAAGAACATCGTCGTCAGGATGCCCATGGGCTGCCGACCAGGCACCAATAGCCGTGCAATCGCGCCGGCGATGATGCCGAAAATGATCCACCCAATGATGGAACCGATCATGTGCAGGGTCCTCTCTTTTCGTGAATGTCGGGATCGCTTTTGTCCCCCAATGACGGACAGGCATTTCCCTCGCAATTCGCGTTCCAAGCGTGTGGATCGCGAGATTCCCCGAGGCGTGAGGGGGCTGGTGTGGCCTGGAAGCGACCGGGGCGGTTGCCGGGTGACCGCTCCGGGGGCCCGGAGAGGAAGCACCGACAATTTGACCTAGGGCACCAGCTGCGAGTAGAGCGAACGGACCGGCTCGGTCCCGTAGGTCCGCTCCAGGCGTCGGACGATGAAGTGTCCACGGGCGACATTCTGGAAGTGGTCGATGAAGATCGTGTTGACCGCGGCCCCGCCGATCGCCCCGAGGATCGGGACGCTTTGGGCCAGCACCTTTTCGGAGACCACGGATTGGAACCGCGCGGCGATCGCGCCGATCAGTCGGACCAGGGCCGGGGCCCCTTGGTCGGTCAATCCGCGTTTGGCCAGAAAACCGGCCGCCTCGGAGACGCTGCGGGCCAGGGCCGTGCGCACGGCAAAGTAGCCGGTCTCCGCCGATTCATCGTCCGACGACCGGCCGCCGAGGGCAAACACTTCCAGGCAGGCCAGTTGGCACTCCGGCTCGCCCAGATGCTCCCCTTCGCTCCGCGCGATGTCGGCGATCGACCGCAGGATGAGCGTGGTCGAGACGGGGAGTTCGAGCAACAAGGCGCCGAGTCCCATCATGCCGCTGGCCGCGCCCGAGGCGGCCACCAGGCCCCGGTGCAGGAAGTTGGCCGGAGCCGTCCGACGGTCCTTGTTCAAGGTGCGGATCGCCGATTGCAGGGCCTGCTCCAAGGCCTTTCGCGTGGCCTGCTGAATCGGCTCCGACCATCGTTCCGGCAGGAGCATGACGCCATGCTCGATCGAATAGCCCAGCATGTTGGCCAACTTGATGGCCAGATTGGTCCGTTCCAGCAAGCCCTTGGCCGTGCGCAACGCCTCGCGATCCTGATCGCTGATCTCCATCACCCGCCTCCCCCACATCCGCGTATATCGATCCCGCCGAACAAATGGCTCGGGGCCGTTGCTTGCCGAGGCCCTCTTTGGGAATCATCGCGATCTGACGCGGTCGGGCTAGCCCCTTGTGGGTGTGAGGATTGCGGAACAACGCCGCCGCGCGGCACAGGTGCCGCGGCTAAACGGGCGCGGGGCGGCACGCCCCGGCCCGGACGGCAATAGACAACGCACCGATGCACTGCTTGCCCTCCGGGCAAGCAGTGGCACACGGTTGTCTATCTGAGGAGCACTAAACGGGTTGGCCGACTACTGCATCTTGAGGTCGGACGGCTTGATGCCCTTGGTGTGCTTGCCGAAGCCGTAGAAGGTGGGATTGTAGGAACCGACGACAGCGACGTCCGCCCGGGCGGGGATCTTGTCTTCCAGCCCCACGCACCAGTAGGCGGCGTTGACCAGCAGGCGGCGCAGGCCTTCGCTCGACAGATCGACGGCCGCGCCCATCGTGGTCGTGAACACGCGGCCGGTCTGGCCCGAGGCGCCCTTGTAGGTCTTGGTCCAGCCGACCGGCATCATCGGGTCGTTCTTCTTGCCGACCAACGGCTTGTCGGTCGGGTTCATGCCTTCGAGCACCTGGCCGAGAACCAGCGGCTGGCAGTCGCCGGGAAGCGGAAGGCGGACGGTGTAGACGTCGGTCGGGCCCCAGATGTCTTCACAGCCGCGAACGATCGGGTGCTTCTCCATTCCCGGGGCGACGATGCCTCGGGTGCTCTCGAACTTGTGGTGGCCGTGGTGGCTGATCCACGTCTCGCCGAGCACCTGCCGGCCGAAGCCACCCTCGTAGGCCGCATCCTTGCTGTTGTAGCTGTACTTGGCATACGTCTTGCCGGCGGGGATATTGAAGGCGTGCGTCGCCGTGCGCAGGCCGATGACCGGCTTGCCGGCGTCGAGGTATTCGACGATCGAGCGCATCTGGTCGTCGGGCAGGTTGCGGAAGCGCGTGGCGATGATCATCAGGTCGGCCGTGCGCAGGGCTTCCAGGCCGGGGATGTTCGTCGTGTTGACCGGGTCGATCGTGCCGTCGGTCGGGCTGACGGCAAACAACACGGTGCACTTGAAGCCGTGGTGCTTGGCAAGAATCTTGCCCAACTGCGACAAGGCTTCTTCGGAACGATACTCCTCGTCGCCGGAAACGAGGACCACCTGTTTCCCCTTGCCGGGCCCGTCGAAGCCATCGTAGACCACCCAGGGGTCGGCGGCGGAGGCCGCTCCGGCTCCCAGGACTCCGGCAGCCACCAATACCAGTCCCCACACCATCGCCAGTCGTTTCGTCATCCGCATGGTTGCACCTCGCTTCGGTTTGCTTTGTCGTAGATCAGTCCCGGCGTCCGTCTATTGTAGCCAGGAGGCGCGGCGGATTGCCAGCGGGCAGAGGGGGCGAGAAGAGGAGTAAGGGTTCAGGGTTCAGTATTTCGCTACCGCGTCAACGGGCCAACCACCGCGACGCGAGAGCCATGTTACACCCCCTACTAGCCAATCCCCCCCATGCCCTGAACCCTGAACCCCGAACCCTCTCGAGGTTCAGTTGGCTCCAGAAAGCGCCGATTGCCGTCCGACGCGGAGCCGCTCGGTCACGATGGTGTCAAGCATCGACCGGAGGGTGGTATCGTAGCGTTTGCGTTGTCGGCACCAGGTGAGATGCTCCTCGGCCTCGGGGTAGCGTTTGGCCTTGAACAGGCAGGTGCCGAGGGTGTAGTGGACGTCGTAGTTGGACGAATCCCAGCGGAGGGCCTGTTGGAGCGAGGCGATGCAGGCGTCGGTTTCCCCCAGTTCGCGATACGCCCGGGCGGCCTCCTGCCAGGCCTTCACGGCCTCGACATCGGCCAAGTTGGTGGCGTTGCGTCCGGCGACCTGGGCATGGGCGGCCAGCACCACCTTCAAGTCGTCCGACTGCTGGAGGCGGCGGTACTGGGCCTCAAGACGCGCGAGCGCCGGCGACTCCATGGGAAAAATCTCCAGGAAGGCGTCGGCGGGCAACTGCGGGGCCAGGTGACGGATGAGCCGATCCTGATGGCGGCTGCCGCATTGGAACGACCGCTTCCAGAGGGTGTAGGCCGTGGGACTGTCGCCGGCCAAGCTCGCTTCCTGGCCCGCTTCAAACAGCAAGGTTCCGTCAAAAGGCCACAACGTGAGGGCCTGTTGGAGGCAATGGTCCTTGTCCGGCGTCTGCGGTCCGTGGAGGAACGTCAACGTGGCCAGGCGAGCGTACGTGGCGCCGTGCAGCGGACACCAGCGGGCCGCCTGCCGGGCATGCCTTAAGGCCAGGTCGAGATGCTCGCGCACCGGGCCAAAAGCTTTGGTCATCCAGGCATCCAGGTCCGCCCGGGAGGCGAAGTGCGACGCGAGGGCCGCCTCGCGCACCTGGCGAGCATCGAGCGCCCCGGGGCCTTGGCCTTGCTCGAACAGGCGGAGATGGGCATCGGCCAACTTCAGATGGGCCAGGGCATGGTCCGGCTGCCAGGCGACCGCGTAGACCAGGTCGTCGGTGATCGCCGCCAGCTGGCGCTGTTGTTCCGACTTCTCGCCCTGATCCAGCTTGCCCCAGTTCGCCGAGGCGCGAAGCCAGCAGGGTTCGGCCAAGACCGCCCCAAACAGCCCCGGCACGACCAGGACGCCGATCACGAGGAGCGTCGGCGCGGCGACCAGCCAGACGGCCGGGCGGACCGACAAGAGCGGCGGCCGATCGTTGCAGCGGACCAGTTGGGAAAGCCGGCAGGCGCAGGCCGCCATGACCACGACGATCACCATGCAACCGGGCACGTACCAGACGAAATCGACGAAGGAGTGCAACAGGCTGGCCAACAGGCAGGGGATGATCGCGGCGAAACAGAGGAGTTCCCGCTGAAAGATCCCCGGATGAAAGGCAGCCAGGCACCAGTAGCCGATCAGGGCCAGTCCGGCCAGCAGCAGGACGAATCCCGCCAGGCCCGATTCCAGGGCGATTTGCAGGGGGCCGTTTTCGGCGTGGGTATAGCGGAGGAACTGGGAAATCTGGTCGTCCGGCAGGTACATCGGCACGACCTCGACGTGACTGCCGATCCCGGTTCCCAGCCAGCGATAATCGCCGAAGGCCCTGAGATCGGCCTGCCAGAGGTTGCGGCGCTGGTTGCGGCTGTCGAGATCCTGGACCGAGGCGAAGTCGTCGAGCCGGTTGGAGACGAGTTGGTAGCCGTAGATTCCCAGGCTGACGGCCACCAGCAGGCCGGTGCCCAAGAGAAACAGAAGCGACCGGCCATCGAGCAGGTCGCCCCGGTAGAGGATCAGCAGGCAGACGGCCGCAGTCAGGAACATGACGGCGATGCCGCCGCGGGAGAGCGACATGAGCACGGCGAACACGCAGACGCCCAGGACCATCCCGAGGAACCCCACGTTGCCGCCGACATGGCGAGCGACGCCGCTGTGCCGATGTCGGCCGGTGCGTCCCGCGGAGTCCTTCAAGCGGCACTCGATCCACCAGACCAGCGGGCCGATCGCCAGGACGACGAAATGGGCGAAGTGGTTGCGGTTGGTAAAGCTTCCGGTGACGACGCTCGCCGGTCCACAGAGCGGGTGTTCGTAGAACCAGAAGTATTTGCCGTTGCCGAGGAGGTACTCGAGCAGCCCCAAGACCGCCATGCTCGCGCCGGCGATCGCCACCCAGCGCAGCAGGCGTTCGACGTCCTCGGTTTCGCGGATCCGCTGGACGGCGACGAGAAAGAGGATCGCATAGGCGCCGAGCGTGACGAGGGCGCCGCGGGTCTCGGCGGGAGTCAACGAAAGGCACGTCCAGACGCCCAGGCGGGCCGACGGGGCCGCGTCGGGCGACCAGAGCGGCAGGATCTCATAGACGTGGGGAGACAGCATCTTGAGCAGCGCCGTTGGCAGCGGCACCAGTTGCAGCCCCACCAGGGCCACGGCGGCCAACAGGATCCACTCGGCCGGCGAGCGAATCCAACCGGTCTGACGGCAGACGGCCTGCCGCAAGCACCAGCACACGCCCAGGGCCAAGGCCAGCACGACCAGGGCCATCTGCCCGAGGGCCTGGCGCCCGCCCATCAAAAGCGGCACGACCAAGACCACGGCGGCCAACAGGACGTCCACGCAGCGCAGCAAGACCTCGTTCCGGGTGTCGACGGCCGGGACATGGATCCGCAACCGGCGTCGCCGTTTCCGGGGTTGTTCCTCGCAACTGGCGTGATAGGTCGTGGTCATCGGACTGGAACTGCAGGTTTCCCGGGGGTCCTTATGCCGAACGGCGAATGATGGGGACCGCGGGCATATAGCTTTCCTCGCTGGCGGCCTCTTCCCGGACGGCCGCCTCGTCCGGCCCGTAGCCGTAGTCGTAGCGGTACTCGTAGTCGTAGCCGTACTTGTTTTCGTCGGCGGTGAAGTGGTTCAACACCAGGCCGAAGAGGTTGACGCCGAGCGTGGCGAGGGTTTCGACGGTTCGGACGACCACGCGGCGTTGGTTCTTGTCGGGCCGCAGGACGAGGATCAGGCCGTCGGCCAACCGGCCGACGATCGCCACGTCGCTGACAAAGGCCGGCGGGCTGTCGATGAGGATGTAGTCGTATTTCGATTCCGCCCAGGACAGCAGTTCGGCGAGGCGTTCCCCGACCAGCAATTCGGCCGCATTGGCCGCGCGGGGGCCGGAAGGAACGACATCAAGGCCAGGCATCAACGAGGTGCAGATGCATTCGGAGATCATCTGGCTGACCGGGGTCGTCTGGCGCAACAGGCTCGTCAAGCCGGGCCGGCCGCGGAGGCCCAACAGGGGCGTCAATTGCGGACGGCGGATGTCGGCGTCGACCAACAGCGTGCGTTTGCCCGACTGGGCGATGGCGACTGCCAGGTTGGTGACCACGGTGGTCTTGCCGTCGCCCGCTTCGCTGCTGGACACGGCCACAGTGCGTGCGCCGTCGGCGACCAGGGTCAAGGCGGTCCGCAGGGTGCGGAAGGCCTCGGTCGAGGCGTCGTTGGGGCGGGCGTAGGCATGCACCCCTTCCAGGCCACCCTCTTCCAGCGGCGTCAAGCGTCGGATCATGGCCAACACGGGGGCGCCGCCCAGTTGGAGTTTCATCTCCTCTACCGAGCCGAAGCGATCGTCGAGCATGTCGACCAGGTAGATGCTCGTCAGTCCCCCCCCAACCCCGAGCACCATCGACACGAGCACCACGAACGGGAGCGACGGCTTGACGGGCTTCTGCGGCACCTCGGGGCTGCTGAGCACGGCCGTGCCGAGCATGCCGTTGTCCTTGCCGATCTCGATCCCCTTGATCTGTTCGGTAAGGACGTCGAGCGACTTGTACATCCGGTTCAGGTCGCGATTGAGCACGTCGAGCCGGGCCATGGCGTGCTGGGTGTTCATGGCCAGTTGTTTGCGTTCTTCATAGCTGACGCCGACCAGGTTCTCGTACTCGACGGCCAACTGGTGCCGCTGGCGGGCCATCCGTTGAAGCATGCCGGCCAGATCCTCGTTGTTGGTCCCCATGGTTTCGGCATTGGCCCCGAGGCTGACGTTGCGGAGGAACCGCTCCGCCTGTTGGACTTTTTCGGTCAGCTCGCGGACCTTCGAATGCAGGGGGCCGTAGCGTTCCTGGACCGTTTGCAGTTCGGCCCGGTTGTTCAGCAGTTCCTCGCGGACGCGGGAGAGGGTCAGGGGGTCGAACCCGATCCGCTTTTCCAAGACGTCGTTGCCGGTGGTGGTCATGGCCAGGACGTACTGCTGGAGGTCTTCGCCGCGGGCGATCGCCGCCTCGAGGGTCCGCAAATGCGATTCGGCTTCCAAGCGGTCGGACTGGGCCTTGCGGAGCAGTTCGAAATCCCCCTCCAAGGCCTTGGCCATCATGCTCACATAATTGTCGCCCTCGCGCAGGATCACGTCGCCCATCTGTTGCTTGAGCGTCAGCAGTTCGCTTTCCTTGACGCCCAACTCGGTTTCCAGGCGGGTCTTCTCGCGGGTGAGGATCTCCAGCATCTCCCGCGCGGTGCTCTTGTGGAGCTTGTCCATGAACTTCAAGTAGGCGGAGACGATGCTGTCGACGACCATCGCCGCAGCCTGCGGGCTCTTGGACTTGTAGGCGATCTCCAGAATATTCGTCTTGCGCACGACGGCGACCGAGAGCTTGTCGCGGATGATCTCCGGCCATTTGTTGGGCGGGGCATCGCCAAGGTCCACGCGGCCCTCGGCCGGGAGCGTGCCGATCGCCTCACTCAGCACGACGTCGCTGCTGAGCATGTTCCGGTAGGTGTCCATGAGGTCCTTGACCATCACGTCGCCGCTCTGTTTCGACCATGTGTCGGGCTGGTTCTGCTGGACCAACAGCGTGGCCTTGGCCTGGTAGATCCGCGTCGTCGTGGTGTAGTAGAGCCCGCCAAGGGTCGCGGCGATCGCCATCGCGAGGATCATCAATCGCTTGCGGCGATAGACCACGCGCGAGAAACGGAGGATTTCCTGCATGAGGTTCACGTCGGACGGCGTCGGCGACGCGTGGACGAGGGTGGACGATTTCTGTGGCATGTCCGGATCCGACGGATAAGAATTGCTTTGATCTGTATTCATTTCGCGTGCCCCGCTCCCGTGGTTCTCCCCTCGCGAAAGGGCTCAGAAGATTGGCATGCTGGCCCCGAAGCTGAACGGGATACTCTTGATCGCTTCGACCAGCATCGTCGGCGGCGTGTGTTCGACGCTGACAATGTCGCCCGGCTGGAGGCGGAGGTTTTCCTCGCGGCTGTGTTTGGCTTTCTGCAGGCTGAGTTCGATTACGGCCTCCCCCGTGCCGTCGGACTGGGGCCGAATGACATAGATCTTGTCGGCCAGCGATTGCGAGGCCCCGCCGGCCTGGGCGATCGCCTCCAGGACGCGGACATCGTGGTTGATCGGATACTCGAACTCGCCCGGCTTGTTGACCAGACCGATCACGTGATACGGTTGCGGCAGGCGTTTTTCCACGGTGATCACGCTCCCGTCGGGCAAGTAACGGCTCCCCTGCCCTTGGACGACCGATTCGGCCAGATTGAGGCAGACCTGCGTCACACCCTCCGGACCGGCCGGCTCCAGACCGCTGGCCAGTTGCACGCCCGATGCCCCCGGCGTTTGCCCGGCCAACGTCGAGCCGCCCGAGGGGCTGCGCACCTCGACTTTCGGGCCGGCATCGTCGGCCAACCCGCCGGCCGCGACCAGCGCCGCCAACAGGTAGCTTGATCCCCGCGGGAGCTGATGCACGCCCGGACTCTTCACGGCGCCGACGATCGTGATCCGGTTGGTCCGCTGGCGTTGCATGGTGACCGTGACTTGGGGCTGCCGGTAGAAGCCGCGCGCGGTGCAGGTGGCGGCGATCGTCTCTTCGGCCCCGAGAAGGGTCAGGCCGGCCAACGGCACCGGGCCGATCTCTGGCAGCAGGGCCGTGCCATCGTCGGCGATGCGGACCGGAAGCTGAGTGACGTCGTCCGAACTAAGCCCCGCGGCGATGGCAATCTGGATGACGTCGCCCCGTTCGATCAGCTCGCTATCGACCGGCGGTCCGGCCAAGCGCGACAGATCGATCGTCTGAACGTTGGCCACCGGCGGCGCCTGCAACTCGGCGGGCAGATGGGCGGCCGTGTGGACGCGTCCCTCAGCGCAACCGATAGCGACGAGGAGCCAGAGGAGATTCGTCCCCCGGAAAAGCATCGCCTTCCCGCCGAGGCGAACTTTTGGCAACGGCTCGAGTTTCATGCAGTGCTCCACGAATGGACGCGCCAAGAGAAGAGACGCGTAATTACCCGAAATCGCCCCCGCGTTCAAGAGCTGATGCTCTTTCCCGCGACATTTCCCCGCGGTGGAATTCCCACTCCCCCCAATCCTCCCCTCCGCCCGGTCCCGCCCAGCCGTCGCTGCCTATGCGGCGTGCCGGCGCCGGACGTCACGGGAGACACCACCCGAGGCAGCCGGATGGACGAGCACCTCGGCGATCCGTTGGCTGGCATGGCCGTCCCAAAGGGCTGGACAGCGGCCTTGCTTGTAGGTGCCGTCCAGCACGGCCTGCAAGCATTGGCTGAACTTCTGCGAATCGTTGCCCACCAGCGTGCTCGTTCCTTCGTCTACGGTCACTGGCCGTTCCGTGTTCTCCCGCGTGGTCAGGCAGGGGATTCCCAGGGCGGTCGACTCTTCCTGGAGCCCTCCGGAGTCGGTGACGATCACCTTGGCCTGGGAGGTCAGGGCCAGGAAGTCGAGGTAGCCGGCCGGCGGAAGCTGGCGAATGCCGGAGGCCTTGTCCAGCTTGGCCGCTAGGCCGAACTGCTCAAGCCGCTGCCGGGTGCGCGGATGGATCGGGAAGACGAAGGGAAGCTCCCAGGAAACATCGACAAGCACATCGAGCAGGCGGACCAGATGGACCGGGTGATCGACGTTGGACGGCCGATGGAGCGTGACCACGCCGTACCGGCCCGCCTCCAGGGAAAGCCGTTCGAGCATGTCGCGGGTGCGGGCCTTGGGCAACAGGTGCCGGAGCGTGTCGATCATCACGTTGCCGACCAGGTGGATCTGCTCGGCCGGATGCCCTTCGCGGCGGAGTTGCTCCACGCCCGACGGCTCCGAGACAAAGAGCTGATCGGCAACGGCATCGGTCACCAGGCGGTTGATTTCCTCGGGCATCGAGCGGTCGAAGCTCCGCAGGCCGGCTTCGACGTGGGCCACGGGGATGTTGAGTTTGACGGCGGCCAACGCGGCGGCCATCGTCGAGTTGACGTCGCCGACGACGATCACCCGGTCGAACCGCTTCCCGCCGGGCGCCCCGCCTTCCAGCACCGCCTCGAACCGCTCCAGAATCCGTGCCGTCTGGGCCCCATGTTTCCCCGAGCCCACCTCCAGGCTCACCTCGGGGCGTTTCAGCCCGAGATCCTCGAAGAAGACGTCGGACAGGTTCTCGTCGTAGTGCTGCCCTGTGTGGATCAACACGGGGTGCACATGCGGATATGCTTCCAGTGCCCGGAGCAAGGGGGCCATCTTCATGAAGTTCGGCCGCGCCCCAACGACGCAGGCAAAGTGTAAGTCGTTCATGACGAGGATTCCTCAACGATCACTTCAGATGATCGGCAAAAGGGGTAAACCGGGTGATTTGACCATGTTCAGTCCACTGGAGAACGGGATCGCCACACGACACCAGATCGAGCGAAGCGGTTCCCTCGCACGTGCCCCAGGTCAGACACCAGGCGCCAATTGCGGGCAGCGTGCGCGACACGTGCCAACAGACCGCCGGCGATTTCTGACGCAAACCGAGTTGCGGACAATACCAGCTTTCAGTCTGCGTGACCAGACCGGGTGTGAGCCATTCCAGCCGAAGCGGGATGTCGCCGAGCCGCAGCAGTACCTGGGAAGCCGCCACCTGGTGGACAGTCACCTCCGGATGGAGATGCAGCCATGCGACCAGGCCGTGGCAGCCATCCCCGTTTGCCCAGTCGACGCAGAACCACGGTCCTCCCGGCCGGCAGGCCAGCCAGCGACCAACCACCGGCACGCGTAGCCGCCGGTAGGCGTTGTGTGCCGCGCGAGCCCAGAAGAAGCCCGACTGCTCGCCGCAGGTCAAACTCGACGGCCAGCCGCGATAGCCCATGCGGAACCGCGACCACATGTCGCACTGGTCGCGGCCATCGATCTGGAGGACATTGTGGGCCGCACTGGAGCGGCAGTACTGGCGCATGGCATCGTCGGTGTAGTTGTAGACGCCGCTGTCTACCAGCAGGCGTCGGCCACCCAGCGAGGCCTCCAAAGAAAGCAGGTCGGCATGGGCATGGGCCGGAAGATGATCGGGGCCGACGGGTCCGGCGTCGAACAGCACAAAATCGCCGTCGCTTTGAAAGACCCAGTAGGGGCCGATCTGTTGGGCCCCAGCAGCCGGGCTCTGAGCCGGGGCGTCTCGCCCCGCAATCGGGCCGGCACGCCCCAGCTCGGATGGGATGTGCCCGAGAGAGGAGTCCCCGAGCAGCGGAATCTCGCCGTCCGGATGGAGAATCGCACGCAGGAAGTCGGACATCCGTGCGGCGGTCTGGCCACAGACTCCCGCCAGTTCCGGATCCAGCCCGGCGACGGCGTGGCGCACCTCGAGAATCGCTTCGAGCATCGCGGCGTGGTACATCGGCGAACGTTCAAAATGCTCGCCGTGGGGGAGAATCTGTTCGGCCAGTTCCCGTTTGAGCAGCCTTGCCGCCGTGGATAGCCACCGATCCGCCTCGGGGCCCGACAGAAAGGCACCGCACAGGGCCAGCGTGCGAAGATTCTCGAGCAGGTGGTTCCCTCGGACATCCCATTCCAGATGGTGTTCCAAGTACCGGGCCTGCCCAAGCAGACTGCCCAGGATTTGGGCCTGATCCTCCGGAGCGGGCGGCGCGACCGCCCAGAGATGAATCCACACGGCCAGACGTCGGGAAATACAATAGGGATGCCACGCATCGCCGAGGACGCGGCGGTCGCCGAGCCGGTTGTTCTCGATCCAGTCGCGCACCAGGCGCCATCCCTTGTCCATCCACCGAGGCTCGCCGGTGCGCAGCCCTTCAGCAGCCAGATCGAGGAGGAACTCGTGGTAGTGCAGGTGAAACCGCCACAGGTGGGCCGTGCGGGGGTGAGCGCTGAGTCGCCAATCCACCGGATCGGGCAACCGAAGCTCCTGGTGCAAGAACTCGAAATATCCCTGGAGAACCCGCTCCGCCCGACGGCGAGACTCGGGGCCGGCGTGCTCCTGAAGCTTGTGCCTCGCCAACTCAATCAGCCCGGCGTTGGTGCGGATCGCCGGCTTTTCCGCAAACGCTCGCTGGCAGCATCGCTCCCAATGCGTCCGTCGCGAGCGGGTTTCCATCATCCGCACCAGACGCATCGCCAACTGCGACGGGCGGTGGTAGCGCAGGATGTACCACCACCGGCCGGCCGTCCGGCGCCAGTTTGCTTGCTCGGCTTGTCTCCGTTCACTTGCCATCCACCGGCTCCGCCTGTGGCCCGATCGGCCCAGAAACGTTCCGCTTCAGGACGCTCCAATCGACACGAAGGTCTCCTCTTCGATCGCTTTCACCGCCGCCAGCGTCGCCCGGGCCGTGTTGACGAGGCTCGCAAACCCGATCGGCGACGGGCCGCCGCTGCGTACCGCGTCGATGAACGCCGACAATTCTACGTTGTGGCCCTTGTCCTGGGACCACCGGCGGTAGGTCTTTGCCTGCGGCCCAAAGACCTCCAGCCGGCGGAAGTTGTCCAGCCGCAGCACACGGCCTTCGCCGAACACCTCCAAGTGCTCCTTGGGATAGCTGGCCACGCCATTGGCGAAATAGTTGATCTGTCCCAACGAGCCGTCTGCCAAGCGCAAGGTGATCGAGACGGTGTCGCTGCGGTTGTCCGGCCCGTTGGCCCCGTGCTTCAAACCAGCGACTTGCACGATTGGCGACTCATCGGCCAGAAAATGGAGCAGATCGACGAAATGGCACGCCTCGCCGCGGATGCGCCCGCCGCCGACCGCCGGGTCTTGGGTCCAATGGGACGTGGGGATCGCGCCGGCATTGCAGGTGAAGATCATCGACAGCGGCTGGCTCCGGCCGCGGAGTCGCGACCGCATGACTTCCACCAGCGGGGCGAACCGCCGGTTGAAGCCGACCATCAGGATCGGCCGCTTCGGGCCTTGTTGACAACGCAGATACGCTTCCTGGATCTGTT
>JBDKTH010000341.1:0-6683 GCA_039680305.1 Thermoguttaceae bacterium
CCAACTGCGCGTTGGTGCCGTCAGGGTTGGTCGACCAGAGACTGATGAACGAGGCGTTGAACCGGTCGATGTAGTCCCACCGGGCATAGAAGATCCTTCCGTCGCTGGCCACCGTGGGCGTCCACTCGAAGTTCTCGAACGCCGAGATCGGTCGGAGATTCTTGCCCTCGGCGTTCATCACGTGCAGCGTGTAGACGGCCACGGGCCGCGTGTTCCCGCCGCCGCAACGCACGTAGCTGTCGGGCTGCGTGCTCGCAGTGGTCGCCTCAGTGCACGACCGGGAAAGCTGAAGCGACTTCCCTTTGCGGGTCGAAAGGAACACGATCTCGCCGCTGGGCAGGTAGCGGGCATCGAAATCGTCGTATCGGCCCGAGGTCAACTGCCGCAGCCCCGTGCCGTCGAGGTTCATCTCGAAAATGTGGTAGAAGACGTCCTCGGGCAGCTTGTCCTTGTCGACCTTTTCCATGGCCAGCACGCGGGGATCGTGCTTCGCAAAGGCGAACAAGACCTTCGTGCCATCGTAAGAAAGGTCCGGCCGGCAGAAGTTCCCCTCGGGCATGTTGGGGGTGATGCAGCGCAACTGCGGACGGCCGCTTTTCAGCCCTTCGAGCAAGAACAGCCCGCCGCCCGGCCGGGAGAACCAGCCGTAGAACTGGTCCGACATGTGCGGGAAACTCGTCGTGGCCCCTTTGATGAACAGGATTCGGTCGAAGTCCAGCAGCGGATTCTTGAAGACCAGCTTGCGCACGGTCTGATGGGCTTGGAGACAGAGGTCTCGTTCGGTTTGCTCCGGGGCGTCGCTGGGCAGCCTTCTGAGTCGCTCGGCGATCTGCGCGAGCGTGGTCACTTCCGCGTCAACGTTGACCTGCATGTCGCGCAAACGTTTGGCCAGCTTCAGACCTCGCTGAACGACCGTGGCGGTCTGGTATACGGGCTTCTTCTGGCCCGGTGGGACGTGCATGGCCGACCAGGGGCTGACGCTACTCTGCGTGGCCGGCCTGCCCAGGGCGAGGTTGGCCGGACTGCCGGCGGCGTAGACTTCCACCTCGTCCAGGTGGAGATAGTTCTTGCCGGGCACTTGCAGGCGCACGTACCGGGCCTTCACGCCACCGAGCCTCACCACCAGGGGCTTCTGGTCCGTGTAGCCGAAGAAGGCTGTACCGTTGTGCTGGTAGACTTGGCGGAAACTCTTGGCGTCGTCCGACACCAGGACCATGATCCGGGAGTTCCGGTGGGCCGCATCGCAGCGGTTGTAAAGCAACATCCGGTCGAGGCCGACGCTCGCTCCCAGGTCGACCTGCCACCAGGGGCCGTCGTCCAACTGCGTGTGGAAGCCCCACTTGCCGTCCTTCACGCCGTCGCAGGCCCCGGCGGCGTCTTCTTGGTTCGTGACCTTGGACGTCGCGTGGGTGATCGGCCGGCTGCGCAGATCATCCTGGCGTAGCCAGTCGGCCTCGATTTGCTCCGTGTTCCACGCCGGGCCCGTCTGTTGCACCGGGGGGAGCTTCACCTCCTCGGCCAGCGCGTTCATCCCTCCTGGCAAGACCACCGCCAAAACCAGAAGACGGGCGAGCCACTTCACGGCAATTCTCCTTTGGCGAGATGCCCCGGGGGTTGGTCACATGGAGTTTACTGTAGCGACACGATTGGCCGAAAACAATGGTAGATAGGGAGATCAGGAACGATCCGAGTCTCCTTCGTGGGGAAACCTTGACGGGATGTGTTCGGCCACCTATATCCAGTGTCCGGTTCCGTGTCTGGTTTTGGACCTTTTGCGACGCTTTTGCCAAAAGTCGCGATCGCCGTAGTCGCCGCCATATACGCGTGTTACAGCAAGAGATTTGCGGCGAAACGCGAGACCCGTCGCCTCTACTCGAGAAGCCTCCGTAAGGCGGCTTTTAGGGCTTATGACGACGCCTTCTGGCCAAATTCTGGCCGGTACACCCGTTGTGCACCCATGGAGTACTTTTCTCGGTATTCCGTCGGACGCATGCCCGTGTATTTCCAGAACACGTCGAACACCCGGGCGCGACTCAGGCCGAGGTGTCGCACCAGATCGGAGATCCGCACCGGATCGGCCAGGTGCTCGATCAGATAGGCTTCGGCCGCGGCAATCAACTCCGTCGTCCCCGCCCTGCTCGGAGACGCGAGTTGCCGTGTGGCCTCGAGAATGGAGAGGCAGGCGGTGCCGCGCAGACTGATTCTCGTCGCCACATCCTGCTGGCCGGAGATGAACGCTTCGGCTTCCTCCATCATGCGGACAACGATCCGACGCAGTTCGCGGTGCAAGGTCCACTGCGTCAACGGGATGCCTTTCAAGAGGTCGCCGATCCTCTTGAGATCCTCGCGTGCAAAGATCGTATTGCGACACGCCTGACGCCGTTCAGGATGAAACAGGATGCCGCACATCACCGACGGCATCCGCACGTCATGGGCGCTGCGACTACCACAGCCCGTCACTGCCGTGGCCTTGCGCGTCATTGGATCGCCGACATGTGGAGACAATCCGAAGCAGGCGTTCACGTCGTGCGGGGAACGGCAGGCGTTCGCCGAGTGAAACGGCGTGGACTATTTGGGAGTCGATTCCGTCGTGCCGGTGAGGAGAATCGCGTTGTCGTCGAGCTTAAGCGTCTCGATGCGGACGATCTTGCGGTCGTGTTCCGGTGGAATCGTGATCAGGGCCACGGGATCGCCGTCGGCCTGGGCCCATCGCAGCGGCAGGTTCCGCTGACGGGCGGCCTGCGAGATCGCGTCGACTACGTTGCCCAGCGGCAGCGGTAGCCATCCGGCCCGGACCTTCTTGAGCCGCAGCGCGATGACGTTTGGCTCGGCCAAGTATGCGTCCAAGGCCAGCCACAAGACAGTCCGGATGCCGTGTCCTTGATAGCGGCAGGCCAGGGCCAATTGGTTGGGGAGGATCTGGAGGCGGGGATCGCTGATCCCGGGTGGAATCGTCTGGGCATGGTTCTTGGCCAGGTCAACCGCCAGCCAGCCGTTGATCTGATCCGCCGTGAATAGGGCCCGCCACGGACCCCGCGTCTTGGTATTGCTGACCAGTGCCGTGGCCTGCTGCAGCATCTGGTCGCTGGCCGTGGCCTGTCGGGCCGGATCGGCGTGGAGCGCCTTCTCGTAGAATTCGGGGGCTTGCTGGATGGCCCAGTAGACTCCGACCAGGATCAGGAGTACCACCAAGCCACCGCCCGCCGCCGCTAGGAGAAGCCGTTTTCGCACAATCGGACGTCCTTATCAAGCAGACTCCCCAAACCGCAACAACGCATAGTTCTTTTTACCGGCCCGCAGGACCATGACCGATTCGCTGGCCAGATCGTTGGGACCAAGCCGGGCATCAGGGCTTTCGGCCCGGCGATTGTTGACGTAGATGCCGCCCTGGCCGATCAGGCGTCGGGCCTCGCCCTTGCTCTTGGCCAGACCGGCCTCGACGACGGCGTCGACCACCGGCAGACCTTCGTCCGCGAGTCGCCCGCGTGGAAGCTGCCGGCTGGGCACGTCGGCGAAGATCTGGCCAAGTTGGGCGTCGTTGAGCTCGCGGATCTCGGCGCCAAAGAAGATCTCGGTCGCCCGTTGGGCCGTCTGGAGTCCTTCGTCGCCGTGCACAAGCCGCGTCAGGTCGGTGGCCAAACGTCGCTGGGCCACGCGTTTGCCGGGATCCTGGGCCTGTTCGACGAGGATCGCTTCGACCTCCTTCTGGCCGAGATCGCTGAAGAACCTCAGGCACTTGCTCACATCGGCGTCGTCGACGTTGATCCAGTACTGGTAGAATTGGTAGGGACTGGTCCGTGCCGGGTCGAGCCAGAGGGCCCCGGCCTCGGTCTTGCCCATCTTTGTGCCGTCGCTCTTGGTCAACAGAGGGCAGGTCATTCCGTAGAGTTGCGCCCCATGGAGCCGGCGGGCCAGATCAATTCCCGCGGTGATGTTTCCCCACTGATCGCTGCCGCCGGCCTGGAGCTCGCAACCGTATTGCTGGTGGAGTTGGACGAAGTCGTAGGCCTGGAGGAGCATGTAGCTGAACTCGGTGTAACTCAAGCCGCTATCGGTGCGTTCCAGGCGGCTTTTCACCGAGTCCTTGGTAAGCATCACGTTGACGGGGAAGTGCTTGCCGATGTCGCGGAGGAACTCAAGATAGCCGAACTTCCCCATCCAGTCGTAGTTGTTCACGAGCAAGGCGGCGTTGGTCCCACTGGCGAAATCGAGGAACTGGCGGAGTTGCCGTTCCATGCCGGCCACGTTCTGCCGCAGGGTGTCGACGGAGAGGAGTTTGCGCTCTTCGCTTTTGCCGCTCGGGTCGCCGATCATGCCAGTGGCCCCGCCGACCAGGGCGATGGGCCGGTGGCCCGCCTTCTGGAACCGACGCAGGACCATCAAGGCCACCAGATGGCCCACGTGCAGACTGTCGGCCGTCGGGTCGAAACCCACGTACACGGTCCGCGGCTTTTCCATGAGCCACCCGCGGATCTGGTCGTCCGCCGTCGTCTGGTTGATCAGCCCGCGCCAGGAGAGTTCAGCGTAGATATCTTGCATAGTGGGGGAGAGTGAAGAGGGGAGAGGGGAGAGAGTCATCGGTGTTCGGGGTTCTTGCGTTTAAGAGAAGTGATGAGGCCGGCACTCAAGCGGCCGACTTCGGCGGTCAATTGCAGGAGTTCGGCCTTCTTACGGATATCGATGTAGCCAAGGCGTTCGGCGATGAATATGTGCGTTTCGACTTCTTTGAGGGATCCGCGGGAAATCGACAGGACTCGGAGGTAGTCGCGAGTCGATTGACGGCCATGCCCTTCCGCGACATTCGCCGGCACGGACACCGCCGCACGGCGAAACTGACCGGTCAGACCATAGAGTTCCTCGTGTGGAAACTGCTTGGTCACCCGGTACACCATCTCTACGAGTTCAACGGCCTTCTGCCACACCAACAGCTCAGTGAAATCCCGGATACTCACACTACTGCCTCCCCTCTTCCCTCCTCCCTCTTCCCTTCCCCCTCTCCCCTGCTATCGCCACATATCATCGTCGGCGAAGGGGTGGATTGGGCCTTGGAGCTTGGGACGAGGAAGGGCCTTCAGGGCGTGCTCGGCTAGGCGGAGGTCTTCTTTCGTGGCGATTTTCAGGTTAATCGGCGAGCCGGGGACGACGGTCACCGGATGGCCAAGCCGCTCGATCAGTTGGGCATCGTCGGTGGGCTGGAAGGAGCCACGCTGAGCATAGGCGTCCAGGAGCAACTGGCGACGGAAGACCTGGGGCGTTTGGGCCTCCCACAGGCCGGTGCGGGAGACGGTCTCTTGGATCTTGTTGTCCGGCCCCACGCGTTTGAGCGTGCCGGCGACGGGGATCGCCAGGATCGCCGCGCCGCTGCGCTGGGCGGCGTCAAAGACGCGATCGACCCACTCGGTGGCCAGGCAGGGGCGGGCGGCGTCATGCACGCAGATATAGTCGGCCTCCGGCTTGACGTGAGCCAGGGCCTTGGCGATCGAGTCGGCCCGCTCTTCGCCGCCCTCGACCACCTTGATACCTAGCACCGTCACGTTGGAAGTGAACTTGAAGGCAAAATACTCGCGGTCGGCCGCGGCAATGACGACAATCACCTGGATCACATCGTCTCGGTTGAGGAATCGCTCGGCCGAGTGGAGCCAGACCGCCCTTCCGTCGAGGGGCGCGAAAGGCTTTTTGTAGTGAGGGTCCTTGAATCGGCTGCTGCGGCCGGCAGCGGGCAGGATGACAGCGAACTTAGCCACGGCGGAACCTCCTTACCGATTCTACGGGTCTTGACGCCTCATTGTCCGATTTCGACCGCCGGCGTCAAGGTTGGATGGACTGCGGGAGCGAACTGCAAGTGCTTGCCAGGCCACGATTCCCCGACGAATCCCTCCCTTCGGAAACAACACTGGGGGGGTCTTGCCCACCGGGCATCTTCTTTGCGATAGTGCACCAGGATCGTTTCGCGGACGACTCATTCAGGACAACAGGCGGAGCGGGGAGGCGTTGCGACGGCTGGTCGCAACGTGTGTCACCCTCGCAGGAAGTGGCCCGGGCATGGCAGACTCGGAGATGACAGCGGAATTCGACCGCGTGCGACGGCGCGCCGATGAGCTGCAGCGACGATTGGCGGAAAACGCTGCGGAGCTCGTCAGCCTCAAAGAGCGTCTGGAGCAGGAAACGACCGCATGCCACGAGGCGGTTGAACGCCTTCGACAGGAAATCGCCGTTCGCCAACAGGTCGAGAAGCGACTTCGCGAAAGCCAGCAGCGAGTGCGCGACCAGGACGCCGAACTGCAGACGATCTACGATAGCTGTCCGGGGGGGCTGTACATGGTGGACGCGGATCTCCAGTTCACGTCGGTCAACCAACGCCTGGCCGAGATCGCTGGCCTTTCCATGGAGGCCTTCCGGGGGCGGCGAGTTCGAGAGGTGTTTCCGAGCCTGGCCGATCGCATCGAACCGCTGATCCGGCACGTCCTGGACACCGGCGAGTCTGTGCTCGACGTGGAACTGACCGGGCCAGCTCCCAGCGACCGGACCACTTCGCGAACTTGGCTCCTCAGCTACTATCCCCTCAGACACGAGGGTGAACCCCCAGTTGGTGTGTGCGGAATTATTCGGGACATTACGACCCAGAGGCAGGCCGAAGAGGCCTTGCGCCAGGGGCAGCGTCTTTGGGCTGAGGCGGAGAAGCT
>JBDKTH010000946.1:0-6328 GCA_039680305.1 Thermoguttaceae bacterium
CACGGATTTGGCGGGCCTCGCAAGCTCGGCACCGCCCTACGGGATCCCTCCCAGAAAGCACGGCGATTCAGTGCTGCCGGGCGATCACGAAGTCGGCGAGTTGCTCCAAGCCGGTCCGGGCTGGTGAAGCGGGAAGGATTTCGAGTTCGTCCTTGGCGCGGCGGATGTAGGAAGCGGCCTTCTGCTGCGAATAGACAATCGCGTCGGTCCGTTCCAGCCAGCCACGGAGCGTCTCACGGCCGGAGTCGGGGGCCGCGGACAACTGCCGCACTAGTTCGGCCCGTTGTTGCTTGTCGATCTGGTTCAGGATGCGGATCAGCGGGAGTGTGGCCTTTTGCTTGATCAGGTCGGTGCCGAGCGACTTGCCGGTCTTTGCCTCTTCCCCCTGAATGTCCAGAAGGTCATCGAAGATCTGGAAGGCCACGCCGAGGTAATGGCCATACTGCGTCAGGGCCTCGCACGCCTCTGGACGAGCCCCGGCGTAGTGGGTTCCCAGCTTGCAGCAGCAGGCACACAGGGCAGCCGTCTTTTCGCCGATGATCGTCAAGTACTCGTCTTCGCCCAACTCGTAGTTGCCACGGCCCGCCACCTGCCGCAACTCGCCCTGACACACGGCCTTCGTCGCCTGGCCAACGACCTGGCAGGCATAGACGCTATCGATCGAACTGATCAGCTCGACCGCCAGCGCGAACAGATAGTCGCCCAGCAGGACGCTCGCCTCATTGTCCCACAGCGCATTGACCGTTTGCACATGCCGGCGCATGGTCGCCTCGTCCAGGACGTCGTCGTGGATCAGCGTTGCCGTGTGGACCAGCTCAACCGCCGCGGCCAGCGAGTAGTGCTCGGGCTTGAGGAGCCCGGACGCCTTGGCCGAGAAGAGCACGAGTGCCGGACGGAGCCGTTTGCCGCCGAGCCGGAATCCGTGCTTCGCCAGCTGGTCGATAAACGGGTACTTGCTCGAAAGCTCCTTGCGAAGGCGGTTCTCGACCTGCTCCAACTCCTCCTGGATGGGCGCGTACAGAGCCTGGAGTTCCCGGGGCGTCTTTCGGCCGTCTTTGATCCCTTGGCTCATCGATGCAATTTTCCCTCAGGTGGCAAGGCATCAGCAGTTTCCGACGCCCTCGTTAACTCAACTCATCCTACCGATTCTTTCCGCACCAAACGTCGGCTCGGCCCCCCCGGTCCTGCTCCGACCGGACGTACACCTATCATAGATCGTCCACGCGACCACGTGGACTGCCACCCGGGCCTCGATTTCTCTGTCTGGTGGGACGGTTACGCGGACTTCGGCTTCGATCGCAACGCTTGTAGCGTCTGTTTGTGCCAGGCAGGGTCGCTAAAAATTGCGGTTTGTCTAGTATCCATTTTAGTCCATCCCAAATGCCCGTCGAGGGGGAGGCAACGCCCGAAACTAATTCCGGGCGTTGTGGACGGGGCCCTTCGGGGTGGCCGGGGCCTCGGGGATCCGGACGAGCTTGGCCAACCAGACTCCCTGGATGGAGGAGACGGCCACCGGCTCGGCGTGCAAGAGCTTGTCGGGGATCTGGGCTAGGTCCGCTCTGCGTTGGTAGATGATGGCCAACCGGTAGGGCGGCCGGGGCGGCGTCTCTTGCCAGGCGACCAACTGGACACGGCTGGCTGCCAGCGCCGGCGAGGAGATCAAGATCCCCGGGGCCTGAAACGGCGCGAGACTTGGGCCAAAGGCCACTGTGCCGTCGGGGGCCAAGCGGGCCGCCTCGGCCAGAAGCGGCTCCGTGATCGCGTCGCCCCAGTAGGTGACCTCAAACCCGAGCCGCTCGGCGCCCCACAAGCCGCCAACGAGCACGCTATAGTGGCTCAACTGGCTGGGGTGGTAGAGCACGATCCCAATCCCCTGGCCTGCGATCAACAGTCCAAGGGCTGCCAGACGGAAGCGTGGGGCCACGCTCTGCCAACTCGAATGCTCGCTGAGCCATTTGGCCCCAAGGCCGACAAAGACGGCCCACAAGGGAAAGGCCATCAAGAAGAGCCGCACGCCGTCATAGACCGGCGTCCCCGGCCAGGCAAAGACCAGAAGCACCCAGGCGAGCGAGCCGGCAAGAAGCCAGTAGCCGTGTTTGTCCTCTGACGAGCGACGTTGGGCCCACATGCCGGCCATGCCGAGGGCCAAGAACCCCAGGGGCAAGGTCACCAGGAACATCACCAGCGGATAGTGCCACGGAGCGCCCGTGTCGGCCCAGACCTGTCCGGCATAGAAGACCTGGATCGCCTGACGGTGAACCCCGGTGCTCAGATACTGCTTCAGATGTGCGACCGGAGAAAGCCAGAGCCATGGCCAGCCGAGAAACAGCGTGACCACGCCGCTGCCGAGCCACGCAAGCGGGCCGAGCATCGCTCGAATCCGGGGACGGCAGGCCCTCCTTCGCCCTCCGAGCCACACCAGCACGGGCACGACCAGCAGCACGCCGTGTAACCGCGTCAGCATGGCCAGACCCCAGACCGTGCCGGCCAGGGCGAAGTGCCACCAGCGGCCCTCACGAGTCTCGGCCTCCAGGATGGCGAGAATGGCCGCCACGAAAAAGAAGGCGGTCATCATGTCGAGGGCCGCGAAATGCCCGTGGGCGAACACTCGCGGGACCAGGGCCGTGGCCGCGGCCGCGACGGTGCCGGCCAGCGGTCCCTCGCGGCTCGCCAACCAGAGCCCGACGATCAGCACCAACAGGCCGAACACCACTGCCGGGGCGAATCGCGCCGCGACGATCGAGACGGCCCCTGCATCGTCCGGGGCGTCGTCAAACAGGTGATGCGTCCAGCCGAGGAGCCAGTTGCCCAGCGGCGGGTGCACGGGCGGGCCGTCGGGTGTCCAGGGGAAATTCCGGGCGATATGGGTCGGCGCGAAGAAGGCCGGGCCCTGCTCACGCAATGCCATTACCAATCGCTTGCCTGTGAGCACATGGTACAACTCGTCGCAGGTGATCCCCGGCCCGCCGGAGCTGGGCGCGAGCGTTGCCAGGGTCGCGGCGGTTGCCAGGAGGGCCACGAGAAGCGGCCCGACACACCAGTGGCGAAAGAGTGTCAGCCGTGGGGCAGGGGGCGTCGGCCGACGCGAGGCATTCCGTGTTTTCTCGCGGCTTTTGCCCACCACGATTGTCTCCGCCAAGGTTCGTTTCGCAAAGAGCCCTGTGTCATTCGGCCGGCCGGCTAGCCCGCCCCGTGGGCCGTTGTCCAAGCCGTGTTGAAGGTAAGCAGAGAGATCGTCGTCATGAAGACGACAAAGACGACCAAGAGCATCTTGCGGGGGAGGACATGTGTCAGTCTTCCACCCAGGTAGCCGCCGAGGATGGCCGTCGGCACGAGCATCGATGCCAACTGGAGCGAGGCGGTAATCGGAATGCCATGGCTGGACAGCGTGGAGTTCTTATACAGGGCTCCGACAGCCGACACGCAGAGAATCGTGGCCGAGGAATTGGCGATTGCCATGCGCAGGGGGACTTTCAGCACGATCTGCTGGAGTGGCACGGCCAGAATGCCGCCGCCGACTCCCAGCAGTCCGGCGACGAAACCCATCGGCGTTCCCACCACGGCGACCTTCCAGCCTTCGGGAGCCCAACCTTCGTGAAGAAGCCCTTCCGATTTCGGTTTCCGAAAGAACGACCAGGTGTTGTAACAGGCGACGTAGAGGAGAAACCCGGCCAGGAGCATCGCCAGGTAGACGCCATTCTGTCGGGCAAAAGCCGAACTGTTGCTCGTGGTCACGCCCAGGAAGATTCCCACCAGCGCCGAGGGAATCAGGATCACAACGACCGAGCGCATGACCGCCTTGGCTCGCCAGTGGGCCAGCGCCGAGGGGGCGGCGATGCAGACGTTGCAGATCATGGCCGCGGCCTGAAGCAGGTGCTGCGAAGCGCCCGTGTAGGCATCGGTCTGATGCAAGTAGAAAATCAAGGCTGGAATAATGATCACCGACCCGCCAATCCCCAGCATCCCGCCCAAAAGGCCGGCCAGCAGCCCAACCAACGCTTGAATCACGAGTTGCGTCACAGTCAGCCAGGGGGGCTCGGAGGAAGGAAGCAGGCTCGCCCGACAGGCTGGTGAGCCCAAGAGCCCTGATTTTACAGGATGGCCGCGATCTTGAGAATGCGGCCCTCAGGTGACCGCCTTGCCCAGGAACGCTCCGACGGTCTCGCGGAACAGGTCGGGCCGCTCCACCTGGGGTAGGTGGCCGCAGTCGGGAATCACGGCCAGTTGCCCCCGGGGCAGCCGCGCGGCAGCGCTTTTGGCCTGGGCGACGGGGAAAAGCCGGTCCCGCTCGCCCCAGACCACGAGGCTCGGCATATTCAGGCTTCCCAGTTGATCCAGCACCACGATCCGTTGGCCTTGAAGTCCGACCACGGAGCGATAGACGGCCATCCAGTGGGAAAGAAACCGGGGCTGCAGGGCCAGGCGGTTTTGCTCGGCCAGCCATTCCGGCGGAACCCGGGATAGATGGGCGAAGAGGTACGTCGCACGTAGCCAGGCCCGCTGCGCTGCGCCCCACGGCATCATCGCCCAGAGCATCATCGAGTCGCCCACGCCCGGCAACGCGATGATCCGGTTCGTCGGCGCGATCTCCGGGCCGAGCCCTGCGCTATCGACCAAGACGGTGGCCGCCACGCGATGCGCCGTGGTCGCGGCGAATTGGATCGCGGCCAGCCCGCCCAGCGAATTGCCAACGAGAATCGTTTGGTTCAGCCCGAGCGCGTCGAGGAATTGACCGATGAAGCGGGCATAGTAGTCGGGCGAAGACTCCGGGGGCGTCTCGCTTGCTCCGGAGCCGGGCAGATCGGGGGCAAGGACCAGATAGTGGCGGGCAAACTCCGGGAGGACCCACTGCCACTCGATCGCACTCCCCCAAACACCGTGCAATAGCAGCAGCGGCCACCCCGCCCCTTCGGTCAGATAGCTGACCCGCAATCCCCCGACGTTCACCGTTTCGCGCCTCATGTCCGGCCCTCCTCGGCAATCGTATCGCCAGGGACAAGGGCCGTCTGCTCGGGGGAGGGCGCATTCCGAGCCCCCATCATCCCCCCCTGGCAGAATGCCGGATGGAGTCGTCCCTCTCTTGGGCAAGACAAACAGGGCACAAGCGACACGAGGTCGCTTGTGCCCTGGAAACCGTAGCGAGGCAGGCGTGCTCAGGACGCCCGCCGGGGCTGTTCTCTCGCGAATCCTACATCCCGAAGGCGGCCAGTTCCTCGGCCTGACCGGCCAGAAGATGGTCGATATCCAGGAGAATCAACAACCGCTTGTCGAGCTTGACCAGGCCGGTGAGATACTCGTTGCCCAACTGAGCGACGGTCGGCGGCGGCGGGGCGATCTGGTCCCGCGAAACGCGGAACACTTCGCTCACGGCGTCCACGACGATTCCAATCGTCTTGTCGCCCACATTGATCACCATGATGCGGCTTTCGCCGGTGGTCTGTCCCTCAGGCAGCCCAAAGCGAACCCGCAGATCGATCACCGGGATCACGGTGCTTCGCAGGTTGATCAAGCCTTTGACAAAGGGGGGCGTTTGCGGCACCCGGGTGATCTCACCCATCAGGATGATCTCCCGGACCTTCGTGATCTCGATCCCGTACTCCTCGTTGGCTAGCCAAAAGCTGACCAATTGGATCGTTCCGACCGACTCGGTCGCCTTGGATTGAATGGTCGAGGCCTCTTGGACCGCAGTAGACATATTCAAAGTCTCCTTGTAGACGGACAGTGTGAAGTCAGGCGTGCGAGAAAACGCCCCTGGCCGGCGTGGCGGAGAGAGAGAGTTATCCGCCACACGCGGCCATGGGGTGAATCGAGAGTCTCCGCTTCGAGGTCAGACGGTCTTGAAACGGCTGACGATCTGTTGCAGAGCCGACGCCTGGGCGCCGAGCTCCTCGCTCGAGGAGGCCATCTCTTCGCTGCCGGCCGCGGTCTGCTCGGTCACCTGGGCGATGCCCTGGATGGCCTTGGAGACCTCGTCGGCATTGGCCGCCTGCTGGACCGTGGCCGCGGCGATCTCGGCGATCTTCGCCGCCGTCGCCTCGACCCCCTCGATGATCTGCTTGAGCGACTTGCCCGTATCCTCGCTCAACTGTGCGCCTTCCTGGACCCGCTGGGTCGACTCCTTGATCAGGGTCGAAATCTCCCGGGCGGCCTGGTTGGAACGCTCAGCCAGCTTACGGACCTCGTCGGCCACGACGGCAAAGCCCATCCCGTGCTCGCCGGCTCTTGCGGCTTCGATCGCCGCGTTCAAGGCCAAGAGGTTCGTCTGGCTGGCGATCTCCGAGATCACCTGGATGATCTCCGAGATCTGGGTCGAGCTGGTGCGGATCAG
>JBDKTH010000642.1:0-4829 GCA_039680305.1 Thermoguttaceae bacterium
CGGGGATGCCGATCAGGGGAATGACGAACAGCCCCGCTCCCGCGGCCATGCCGACGACGACGGCGAAGATCACGAAGGCCGTGTCGCGGGTATCGTCGACGATCGTGCGGAAACGGACGATTGCCAAAGCGCCCAACAGGCTGAACGCCCGGGCGACGCTGTTGCCGATCACGAGGGTGACCATCGCGATTAGCACGGCCAGCAGGACCAAGGTGGCCACCAGGGGGAACGTGTCGCGTTGCGGCTTGCGATCAGAAGCCACGTAGATCGCCGCGACCAGGCAGCCCATCAAAAAGCTGAGTGCCAAACGAATCGAAAGCAGGCCGAGCGAGGTTTGCGTGCCCTCGGTGATCATCGACTCTTGAAGCCAGTCAGGCATGAAGACTCCCCTTGGCCAACTGGGATGAAACAGCCCGCATGAAGGTCCGGTACTTGGAAACGCGAGTTGGCGTCAGGTGCAGCGTCTCGACGATCTCTTTAAAGAGGACCGGCATCGTGTTGCTGAATTTCAGTTCGCAGATCACCTCGCTGGCAAGGATCGGCAAGCCGTCGTCGAACGGATCGACACGCCACTCGTCGGTCAAGTAGCCGCGAATCTCGCGGTCGAAGGTCAACCGCATGGCCCCATCGCCGCTGGCGCCGAGGTAGGCCACGCGATGGTAAGCGATCCGGCAGGCCGGCAGAAGCTGGCGACGAACGAGTTGCTGGTGAAACCAATGCCCGGCCCAGATCTCGTTGGAGCCGGCCGTGGCCAGACGCGAGAGTTCCGTGTCTGCGATCGTCGAGCGGCGTTTCTTGACGCGATCGGCTCGCCGATACTTGCGTTCCAGGAAGATCCAGGGCTCGTTGCCATACCGCCGCAACCGGTGCTTGCGACGACGGAAGGGCCGCTGCCCGTAAAACACGTCGAGTTGCGCCGTGTCGCAATAGAGGGTCGTGGTCCGGTAGCCGTTTCCCAGCGAGGGATCTCCATGCGGATCGAGGGAGAGCCGGGCCTTGGCCAGCCGCTCGATCTGGCTGGCCAATGCCTCGGAAACGAGGTATTTCATCTCGAATGCTGGAAGGCTGCCGAGTGACGCCATGCGCAACGAGGGCGACAACGTCTCCTCGGCAGGTTCGGCTTCAGGCACAAGCCACCTCCTTGCGCCTGAATCACGGGACTGGTCCGGCAGTTGAACGTGAAGGCTTTCGGGAGTCACGGTTGGGCCTCGCGGTTCTTGTCATTGGTCGGGGACGCCGGCGGCTGAGCACCGGGGGGCATCCCGGGAGGGCCGAACCCCTGGGGCGTCGGGAAGAGGCTCGAAAAACCGTTGGCCAGTTCCTCCGCGTCGAGATTCTGGTCCTTGTTCTTGTCCGATTGAGTGAAGAGCGATTCGGCGGCAGCGACAAACTCGGCCAGCGTGACCTGGCGGTCCTCGTCGCCGTCGGCCCGTTTCACCAGGGCCCCGGCCCACATCGTCCCCGGTCCCCCGCCGAAGCCAAAACCTCCGCCCGGCCGATCGCCGCCACGACGATCACCACGGCGACGTTCACCGTCGGCAGGCCGATCACCAAACCCTGGAGGACGCGGCAGCAGGGCGTTCAGGCCGGCGGCCAGCGTCTTCTCGTCCAGAGTCCCTTTCTTGTCCTGGTCGCAACGTGCGAACAACTCGCGAGCCGCGTAGGCCAGTTCATCTTTCGACAGTTTGCCATCCTTGTTGCCGTCGATGGCTTCGAGAATCGGCTGTGCCAGGAAGCGGCCGAATCCACCGCCGGGTCCGCCACCGGGGCCGCCGACAGGCGTGTAGCCTTTGCTCTTGCCGGCAAGCTGGGCCTGGATCGACTCCACGCGTTTGGCAACGAAATTGGCCAGCGGCTGCGACTGGCCAAACATACCTCCCGGTCCCCGGCCAAACCCGCCTCGCGACTCGTTACGCTCGGCCACCGCCTTGGTCTCTTCGGCGATGATCTCCTTAATCGCCGCTTCGCCGGTCGCGATGTCCTTGCCTAACCGTTCCACGCTGAAGTAGTTCGCGATGAGGTGTTTGAGGTGACTGCGATACGCTTCGTCATACTCGCGGATGGCCAGAAGCCGCTCGATGAGCCGGTTCTGTCCCGTGTGGGGATGGCTGATGCTCAGGTCGACGAGTTGATTCTGCGGGCCTCGCATCCCAAACACACCGAACGACAGATCGAGATCCCAGGGGATGAACACGAACTTCGCCGTGGCAGGATCGAGGTAGATGTAATAGTTGTGGATCATCCCCAGGAAACTGTCCTGGTTCGACAGCACGACGTTGGCGGCCAGGAATCGCAGGAACCGGTCGATGTCGAGATAGGAGGCGATTTCCTGGCGGAACTGGTCGTCGTCGGCCTTTTGGACAAGCTTGACGAACTCGATCAGGCGGCTTTTCGCCTTGTCGCTGGCCGTGGTCTTTGGCTGGTATCGCTTCTCATACTCGTTCCACTCGTCGCCGAGATACTCGAGGGCACGCACCCCCTCGGGTTTCAGCAGCAGGCCCTTGCTCGACTGGAAGTGATCCTTCAAAAAGCTCTTGTCGACTACTTCGACGAGCGTGTAGAGACCGGCGAACTCGTTGTCGTACGCGCCCGGCACGGTGACGTACATCCGTACAAAGGCCGTGCGTGAGGCTGGAACGCCGGCCTCGCGAAAGACCGTGTAGGCGAGGCATTCCCGCAGGCGCGTCGGGTCCATGACGTTATTGGTGAGGCTCACTTGCTTGAGCCCGTGAAACTGCTGATCGTCGACGAAGCGGTTGAAGTCGATCCGCAGCGGCCGCTTCAGGCTGTTGGCCGACGACGCATACGTGGCATTGCCCTTGAAACGCACACCCACGTCCTTGTAGGTTGTGCCGTCCACTTCCAGCGTGGCATGGACGTAGGGGAAGTCGAGCCCAAACATGCCCGGAGGTCCGCCGCGACCAGGGCGTCCAGGACCGCGGGGGCCGCCTTGGCCGGGACCACCAGGACCGAAACCACCCGGGCCGCCTCCAGCAAAGCCTCCCGGTGGCCCGCCTGCGTCAGGGCCCGGGGGCGGGCCGCCGGGGCCCAGCTCACCGGGGCCGCCCCCCGGTTGTGGGCGGGCGTCGCGGCCGCCGGGGCCGAACGGACCGCCAGGGAACCCTTCCGGTCGCTTCGGTTGCATGGCCTTCCAGTTCTCGGCGGAGATCTGCAGATGAAAAGTCCAGACCTTGGTCAAGCCGAAGACCTCGGCCTTGGATCGCTGCCTTTCGGCGTCGGAAGCCGCTGCCGAGAGCCGATTTACGAAGAATGCTCCGACGAGGAGGAGCACGAGCGTCCCGATTCGCAGCTTCATGGTAGTCCTCAAGGCTTCTGGAGTTGCATGCGGCGATTGATCGTGAGGAGAAGGAAAGCCAACAGGGCCCTCATGACAGTAGTCACCATCGAGCCGGAAAAACCGCCGCGCGGCGTAAATGGCCCCGGCAGGACGCGAAGCGGCATGTGTTGTCGAGGCATCTCAGAGGGGGTACGATCGTCGTTTTGGGCCTGAAGCGATCGAGGAGGACCACTGATGCGAGTCAACAAGTGTGTGAAGTGCCCTGACTTCCCCTGTGGCGACGTGGTACACGACTGTTGCATCATTCCCGACGTCGACCTGAACCCCGACAACGTCACGATCGTCATGATCTCGGAAGCGGCCCCGGCCAACCGGAGCGATTACTACTATGGGAAGGGGAAGTCGTTGTTTCAGGAGACGACGGTGCAAGCCTTCCAGGATGCAGGCGAAGACGTCGCGTCCATCCAGGACGTTCTTGCGTCGGGCGTGTACCTGACTACGGCCGTGAAGTGTGGCAAGACCGGGTACGGCATCGAGACAAACACCATCAAACAGTGTTCGCGGCTTCTGGAGAAGGAATTGGCCCTGTTTCCCAACGCGAGGGTGCTGATGCTGATGGGTGACATCGCGATCAAGTCGCTCAACTACCTTGCCAAACGGATGGGCGAACCACGGGTGATTCCTCCAGGCTCGACCTACAAGCTCCGTGGACAGGAGTACTCGTTCCAGGGGAAGCGAGTCTTTCCGTCCTACGTGCAGGCCGGCCCGAGTTTCTTCATCGAGAAGAGCAAGCGACAGATGATCGCCGAGGACATCGCCGCCGCCCTGCGTTGGACGCGAAACGCCGCCACGGGCGGCCCCGCCCGCCGAAAGTAGCCGGCACTTGCGTGCCCGTCTTCCGTATCGTTTGTGAGCCGGCGGCGCAGCCCCTTGGGAGGGGTGACGTTGCATACGCGGCTTGGCATAGTCCTGCGGCTCAGCTATGCTTGACGCTATTGCGGACACCGATTGACGTTCCCCCACTTGATGGAGACCACTGCGATGAAACGTCGTGAGATGCTGTTGACCACCGGGGCCGCTTTCCTCGGCCTGTCGGCTTTTCCGCTCCGCTGGGTCGCTGGGGCGCAGAACAAGCCCGTCAAGATCCTCTACTTCACCCGCTGCGCCGGATTCCTTCATTCCGTCGTGAAGCGGAACGGCGACGAGTTGAGCTATTCCGAAAAGCTCATGGTGGAGGCGGGCAAGGAGCATGACGTAGAAGTGGTCTGCAGCAAGGATGGCCGCGTGTTCGACGGCGACCTGGACCAGTTCGACGCGTTTGCCTTCTATACCTCGGGCGACGTGACCAAAGCGTCGGGCGAAAAGACGCCGCCGATGTCGGTCGAAGGCAAAAAGCGGCTCTTGGATGCGGTCGCCGCCGGCAAGGGGTTCGTGGGCATTCACGCGGGCAACGACACGTTCCGCGCCCCCGGCGATCAGCTCGACCCTTACATCGCCATGCTGGGCGGCGAGTTCATCGTCCATGGTCCAC
>JBDKTH010001264.1:0-5577 GCA_039680305.1 Thermoguttaceae bacterium
CAGGCGCTGCAGCCACAGGTCTCACCGCAAGCCACATTGCAGCTGCGGCAAGGCTTCAAGGCCGAGAACAGGTTGTCGATGAACGTCAGGACCGGACGGCAGCGGAAGCACTTGCCGCACCCGCCGCAAGCCGGAGCACAAGCCTTGGGGGCTTCGCAGCACTTCGGGGCTTCGCAGACGGGCTTGCAGACCGCGACTTTGCACGGCTTGCAGACCGGAGCGCCGGCCTTGGGGGCTTCGCAGACCGGAGCGCACGCACCGCAAGGGGCGCAGCAGGGCCGGGCGAAGGCGGCCTTGAGGTCGCACTTCAGGTCGTGCAAAGGCTCAACCACCACGTTCCGGACCAAGTTCCGCACAGGGCGGCACTCGCAGCACTCACCGCAGCCACCACAAGCCGCAGCGCACGGAGCCGGCTCCGGAGCGCAGGTCTTGCATTCGGTGCACGGGCCGCAGGGCTCGCAACGACGGCAAGCGAACAGATCCTTCAAGCCCGCGAACAAGTCGCAACGCGGTGCACAGCAGGGTCCGCAGGTCGGCTCTGGAGCACAGCACTTCACGGCCGGCGCACAGGGGGCCGGGGCCACACAGGCGTTGCAGCCACCTGCATTCAGGCCCGACATGTTGTCCAGGAGGTCCAATGCCATGCCCTGGCTACAAAGGGCGACGCTCAGCATGAGCGCTCCGAAAACCATCTTGCCTTTCATTGAGCAAACTCTCCTTTACCTTGAACCGAGGTAGCTTGCATCCCTATTTCTCACGACCTCAAACCGGAGCACCGCACACGCCTGAAGCGCGTCGTCCGCTGACTTCCGTGGTGGGTTCTCCCATGGGTTAGAACCGACTCGGCAGTGGTTTGCCGGTCGCTGGTGGGGAACGTGGGTCGCTACCTCTAGTTCACATGGGTCTTGCGCCAGGGCCGTCGAGCCACTCCTTGACTCGAACTCTCCCGGTGCGGCTTAGCTGGCGCTCCCTTGTTGACCGCATCAGACTAGTGGTCTTTTCAAGGGTCAAATTCGGTATCGGCTGCCTTATCCGGGCCCCTTGAATACACGGAAGTGGTTTTCAAATAATGGGTTAAGACTCCTATTGCGTAAACCTTGCCGCACGCAAAAGATGGCGAAACCTTAACGATTGTAGGGCCACAAGAACCGCCGCCCCACCGCCCGCAACTCCACTTTATCAGCAAACTACAAGCAACTTTCGCCATCTTGCCACACAGCCCATCCGCACTCCTTTGGGAAACCACCCCGCTCTCACGACGGGGATGCGACGACCGGTGCCGCACGTAGTTGGCCCAACTGGCATCTGTTACAATTGGCATTAACGCTCAGGCGGCCCCTATGAGAACCACCGTGCGGTCACCAGGAGTTGTCATGCCAAAACTCTGCTCGCTCTTGCTCATCGCTTTTGTCCTCCCAACCGGCCCTGCCTGCGGCCTGGCGGCCCAGCCCGACACGGAGGCCAAGGAGTCGTGGCTCCAGTGGGGCGGCTCTCCAGAGCGGAATAATGCCTCTGGAGCCAAAGGCTTGGTCACGGAGTGGAACGTCGGCGAGTTTGACCCTACAACCGGCCAGTGGCAACGGGAGTCGGCCAAGCACATCAAGTGGGTGGCCAAGTTGGGAAGCGAGAGCTATGGCAGTCCGGTCATCGCCGCAGGGAAGGTCTTCTGCGCCACCAACAACGGAGCAGGCTACCTCAAACGCTATCCGACCTCCGTGGATCTTGGGTGTCTATTGGCCTTCCGCCAAGATAGCGGTCAATTCCTCTGGCAATTCTCCAGCGAAAAGCTCAAGGCGGGACGCGACATCGACTGGCCTCAGCAAGGCATCTGTTGCACCCCGCTGATCGAGGGTGATCGGCTTTGGACCGTGACCAACCGCGGCGAAGTCGTCTGTCTCGACATCGAGGGTTTCTACGACAACCAAAACGACGGGCCCATCACGAATGAACCACCGGACGACCGCCACGAGGCCGATCTGATCTGGCGATACAACCTGATGCGGCAACTGGGGAGTGTGCAGCACAACATGTGCAGCTGCTCGGTCACCACGGCCGGCGACCTGCTGATGGTCTGCACGTCCAATGGAATCGACGGAGCGCACGAGACCATTCCGGCCCCCGAGGCCCCGAGCTTCATCGCCCTGGACAAACATACCGGCAAGCTGTTGTGGGCCGACAATTCGCCCGGCAAGAACATCCTCCATGGGCAATGGGGTTCGCCGGCCTTTGCCGTGCTTGGCGGGGCCCCGCAGGTGGTCTTTCCTGGCGGCGATGGCTGGCTCTACAGTTTCCTGGCCAAGGCGACAGCCGACGGCAAACCCAAGCTGCTTTGGCAGTTCGACTGCAACCCGAAGGCGGCGGTCTGGGAAGGCAACGGCCAGGGTGACCGGAATGAGCTGATCGCGACACCGGTCATCTGGGATGGTCGGGTCTACATTGCCACCGGCCAGGATCCGGAAGCCGGGGAAGGACCGGCCGACCTCTGGTGCATTGATCCGACGCGGCGTGGGGACGTCAGTGCCGAAATCGTCGTCGACCGCCAGGGCAAGTCGGTGCCCCATCGGCGTACCCAAGCCGTGAACAAAGAGGCCGGCGAAGAGGTTCGTCCCAATCCCAATTCGGCCGCTGTCTGGCACTACCGCGGTCACGACGCCGACGGCGACGGAAAACTCGACTTCAAAGAGGTCATGCATCGCACGCTGGGGATGGCGGCGATCAAGGATGGAATCCTGGTCATCGGCGACTTTGGCGGGCTGGTCCACTGCCTGGACGCCAAGACTGGAAACGTCCACTGGACCTACGATATGCTGGCCGCCATCTGGGGCTCTCCATTGATTGCCGACGGCAAGATTTTCCTCGGCGACGAGGATGGCGACGTAGCGGTCTTCGAGTTCGCCACCCAGCAGAAGCTCCTGGCCGAGAACCCAATGGGGAACTCCGTCTACAGCAGCCCCGTGGCCGTAGGGCATGTCCTCTACATCTCCACCCGGAGTCATCTCGTGGCGATCGAGGAGAAAGCAGAGTAACCTGCGGCCACACGGAAGCAACGCACAGCGCTAGACCACGTCAGGTCGGCTCGGCCAGACCATCGGGCGTCCAATGCTGTAATAGGTAAAGCCCGTTTCTCGCAGTCGTTGCGGGTTGTAGAGGTTGCGGCCGTCGAAGATCACGGGCTCGCGCATCCGCCGCTTCATCTGCTCGAAGTCCGGGTGGATGAATTGCTTCCACTCGGTCATGATCACTAAGGCATCGGCTCCATCAAGTACGTCGTCCCGCCGCTCGCAGTAGGTCAGTCGCAAGCCGAAGAGGCGACGCATATTGTCCATTGCCTCTGGGTCGTGAACCTGGACCTTCACGCCGAGGGCCAACAGGCGGTGGAGCAGCACCAGCGACGGGGCCTCGCGGATGTCGTCGGTCCCCGGCTTGTAGGCCAGGCCCCACACGGCGATGACGCGGTCCTGGAGCCTCCCTTCGAAGTGTCGCTCGATTTTCGTCAGGAGCACGGTCTTCTGATGCTCGTTGACCTCGTGAACCGCCTCGAGAATCCGTGGCTCGACGCCGTACTGCCGGGCCACCGCGGCCAACGCACGGACGTCCTTGGGGAAACAGCTTCCGCCGTAGCCACAACCAGGAAAGAGGAAGGCAAAGCCAATCCGGCTATCGTGGCCGATGCCGCGACGCACGTCGTTAATATCTGCGCAGGCACATTCGCAGAGATTGGCCACTTCGTTGATGAAACTGATCTTGGCCGACAACAGCGCATTGGCCACATACTTGGTCATCTCGGCGCTCTCGGGCGACATGGCCAACAACGGCTTATCGGTCCGCAAGTACGGCTGGTACAGGTCCTGGAGCACCTCCAGGACCTCCTCTCGCCGTACGCCGACGACTACCCGGTCGGGTTTCATGAAGTCGTCGATCGCCGCGCCTTCCTTGAGGAACTCGGGGTTGCTGGCCACGTCGCACCGCCGGCTGGTAAGCTTTTCCAGGCGGGCCGTGACCGCGGCATTCGTTCCCACCGGCACCGTGCTCTTGAGCACCACGATCGCCTCCGGCGGCAGGTCGGGCGCAATCGCGTCGACCACGGCCCATAACGCCGACAGGTCGACGTTGCCATCATCAGCCGCAGGGGTGCCCACCGCCAGGAAGACCAGCCGGGCCACGGCAGTCGCCGCCGGTAGATCCGTGGTGAACCGGAGCCGTCCGGATTCCACATTCCGCTGGACCAACTCCGAGAGCCCCGGCTCGTAGATCGGCACTTTTCCCTGGCGGAGGAGTTCCACCTTCTCGCCATCGCAGTCCACGCAGGTGACATCATTTCCCGTCTCGGCCAGACAGGTTCCCGTGACGAGGCCGACGTAGCCGGTGCCCACGACAGTGATCTGCACGATTTCGTCCCCCTTCTTGCGTAATGGACGAGCATTCAGCGGTTCGCTATCAGCTACCAGTGGTCAGCCATCCACCGACAGCCTTGTTTCCATTATCCTCGGATGGGGAAGATCACAAATACGGGTTTGCCGTAGAACGGAAGGAAGCTTGAGTGTGCTGATAGCTGAATGCGGATGGCTCGTGGCTCAGCCTGCGTGCGGTGCCCGCTTGAGCCACCAACAAAGTGCATCCTGGACAGTCTGCTCCACGGGGATTCCTGGTTGCCAACCGGTCCGGTGGGTCAGGCGGGTGATGTTGGCGATCGGGTCCTGCTTGAAGCCGGGGCGCAATTCGACGACCGGACGCGTGGGATCCGCTGCGTGGCGAAGGAGTTCAAGAATGTCGCCCGTCCGGCGGGCTATTCCGGAACCGACGTTATAGACCTCGCCTCGCTCGCCATGCAGGGCCAGGAGTCGGTAGGCCCGGACTACGTCGCGCACGTCGGTCAGGTCGATCCAGGCATCCTGCGTATGCACCTTTACCGGTTCCGGACCGCCTTGAGCAAACTGGAACGCCCATTCCGAGAGCATCATTCGCGGGCTCTGCCCAGGGCCCGTGTGCTGGAATGCCCGGGCAATCATCGCATCGACCTGATCCTCGGCAACTGCCAGGCGCACCGCTTCCTCGGCCGCCAGCTTCGTGCGGCCGTAGCCTCGTTTCGGCGTCACCGGCCAGGTTTCGTCAACCCGTGGGTGGTCGGCCGTTACGGGCGCATAGACGTAGCTGCTGCTGATGAACAGGACGCGTGGGGAGGAGGGCAGAGAGGCCGCCAACGCGAGCACCCGGCGGGTGCCGTCGACGTTGATCCGTACGGCTAGCGGAGATGGCTCCTCATGACCACAGTCGCCCGGTACGCTAATCGCCGCCAGATGATAGATCACTGTAGGGGCGAACTGCTCAAGGGCCTGACGCACGTCCTCACTCGGGCCCCCGGGATTGGCCAGGTCCCAGGCCAGCACGTCAACCCGATCGCGGACCGCTTCCGGCGAGGCGGCCATCCACCGCCCGTCGGGCGAGGTGCCCAACACCGCATCCCCGCACTCCAACAAGTGCCCGGCCAGAAAGCCGCCCACGAAGCCCGACACACCACTGATCAGAGCACGGCACGACATAAAGCAGAATGCAGAATGATGAATGCAGAATAATGAA
>JBDKTH010001349.1:0-4210 GCA_039680305.1 Thermoguttaceae bacterium
ACGAGCCGGAGCCGGATCGCGAACGACTCGTCGAAGTAGTTGGACGCGGTCGCCACGATTTCGGCAATCCACCTATCATCGCCCAGTCCGCGGGCCGATGTCAAGTCCCACTCCCCAAGCCCTTCCCCTCCACCACGAACACATTCTTACCCTTCTCGACCGACAATTCCCAATGCTCGCCGCCTCGCTCCACGCGTAACCGATACGGGCCGTCTGACTCGACGGTCAAGCGGATCTGCCCGGAGGCGTCCGGGCGCTCGGCCACCAGGGTCGTGGTGTGGCCGTTGAAGCGGAACCGCTGGCAACCCACGCGACCGGTCGAGGTGAGCGTCCAGGTGAGGCGGTTGTTGGGGGCGTCGGGCTTCAGGCCGATGGCATATTCGAGGAAATAGACGATCGGAACGATCCCCGTCCAGCCGACAAAATCGGGCTTGGCCGGCTTGCCGGGCTCTGCGGCGTCGGGCGCGTAATTCTCCCAAAGGGTGCCGGTCGCTTCGAAGACCTCGCCTACGATCCGCAGGTCCTCCAGGGCAATCTGCCGGGCCAGGGCGTGGCGGTCGTAACGCTCCAGGCCGCGGATGACCATCGTCGTGGTCGGCGCCCAGACCGCCCCACGCCAGTAGCCGCCGGCCGGATCAAACCCCTCCTGGTCGGCCGGCGTCGTGGGCACGCGGTGCTTACGCCCGAACGACTCCGGATTGACCAACTCGGCCGCCAACGCGTCGGCCTGCTCGGGCGTGGCCACCTTGGCCAAAAGCGTCCAATAGGCGGCGATCGTCTTGGCCGGGGCCTGACGCCCGTCGACCGTCAGATCGAAATAGAACTTGCGATCGGGATTCCACATCTTCGCGTTGATCGTCCGTGCCAACTCCTCTGCCTCGCCGCGGAACCCGGCCGCCTCGTCCTTCTTGTCCAGCAGTTCGGCGATCTGGGCCAGATGATTGCCAAACAGGACCATTTCGGCCGACATATCGACCGCCGTGCCGCCGCCGGCCAGGTGGGCGTTGCGCGGCGAGTTGTCCATGCTGGCCCAGTCGGTCACGTAGAGCCCGTTGCCCTGTTGAAGATACTTTTGCAGGGCCCGATAGTACCGGACCAGCGGCTCATAGACGAGTCCCAGTCGCGAGCGGTCGCCGGTGACGCGGATGCTCTCCAGCTCCGCCCAGGCCAGCAGCGGATGGTTCAGGGCGTCCAACGTCAGCCTCGGCGGAGGGCAGGGGATTTTGCGGCCCACGTATTTCACGGAAAAGTTGTCCCACCGGCTGAAGAGGTCTTTGTGCTCGGTGTTGACCCACGGGGTGAAGTCGAGCCCGGTCGTCCGATCGATCTCGCGGCAGATTTCGCCGTCGGCGTACTGCTTGGCATAGAAGTTGTCGAGCGAGGCGATGCCTGGCACGAGCGGTTGGCCGTAGTTGCAGAACATCGTCAGGAAACAGGTGTCCCAAAGAAAGATGTTCTGGTTGAACGCCGCGTCGACAAACTGCGCCACAAACCCGCTTCCCGGCGCGGGCTCGTAGAAGTTGCGAAACGCCAGCTCCCAAGCGTGCCAGTACATCCGCACCAGCCGCGGATTCTCGTCGTAGATCGGGCTGGGCAACTGGTCCTTGGTCTCGGCAAACTTCGGCAGCGGCGTGGGCACATACGCCTTCTTGGCGAAATACATGCCCTGCCCCTCGGCCCCGATCGCCCCGGTCGTCACGCAGCCGAGCAGCAGAATGCCGAGGATCGTCGGCCAACCTCGGGCGAGCGGAAGTCGTGCAGTCATCGCATGCCACTCCTATTGAGTTCCAGGCAGATAACGGAACTCAGAGCCGGGCCGTGTCGGCCCGAAAACGGCGCGGCACGCCCCGGCTCTGAGGGGTCTGTTACATAACCACCACGGGACTCAATAGAATAGGTCGTTACTCTATCGTTTCGTCCCGCGGGCGGCGTCGTCGCACAGGAATAGTACGGATTGTGGCGGCAGCAGGGAATGCGGCAACAAGTATTTCTTACCCAACGATCCACCCCCCCGGCCTTGCTTGCAGATCGCAGCCCGGACTCATTCTCCGGTCGCGGCCTCCTTCTTCGGCTCAGCCCGTGCGATGCGATATCCTAACCACCGGAAGACAAGGGCAGAAAGCAGTCCCGCCACGCTCGCGCCGGATTGCACAAAAAGCAAGACGTCGCGCAACTTGCTTGGGGATGGGACGCCACGGGGCAAGCGGCTCCATGCCAGGATCTGGAACAGCCCGTAATCCAACGCTAGCCAGCCGATCACGGCAAGCAGCAAGGCCCATTTTCTCCGGTCATGCCTGATCAAGACGGCCCACGGGACAACTGCTGGGGGAAGGAGGAGAGCAAGGGCCATGGCAGAGTCCGATACTTCCCAGCCAATGCGGTTCCACCCTCCGATGATGCCTTGCGGGAAGGTGATGCCCTGGGGAAAAAAGACGCGGAATGCCGCCAGGACGCAGGCGGTCAGCAACATCCCTTCCAGCAGATGCCTTAAGCGGTATTGGAATCGGAAGGGGCGATCCACACGACTGGTCGGCGTGGCGTCGATGGGCACGATCTGCCACCCGGAAGCCCTCCGAACCAGCCAGAATCCCGCTGCCACCAAAACAAAGGCGACCAGCTCCAGGGTGGCCCGCACGGCCGCCGTTTCAAAGTTGCAGTCCCCAAAGTCTACGTACACGACGGTAACGCTCAGCAGCGACGCAAGCGGGATCCGCCAGGCCAAGCCGTCCCGGCTCAAGGCGGCCCACATGGGGTAAAGCGCGAACGGGTGAACCAGGATCGCCCCCTGAAGAGCGAGCATGGCCCATCGCGGACCGTCGCGGATGCCGAACTGAGTGCACGCTACGGCAAATGCCACCTGTGCAGCGGCGAGGAACGCAACCACGACGAGCCGCGTGCGCCAACGTTGCCCCGTTTCCGCACTCATCCCGCCTTCTCCGCGGCTTCGACGGTTTGGGCCATCAGCGTGGCAATGGTCATCGGGCCGACCCCGCCGGGCACGGGCGTATAGGCCGAACACTTGTCACGGACGGCGGAAAGCTCGACGTCGCCGACGTTGCCCGGATGATAGCCCGCATCGACCACTACCGCCCCCTCCTTGATCCACGCCCCTCGAATAAACTCCGGCTTACCGACCGCGCCCACGACGAGGTCGGCCTGGCCGACGATCTCGGCGAGCCCCTGGGTCTTGGAATGGCAGATCGTGACCGTCGCGTTGGCGTTGAGCAGCATCATGGCGATCGGTTTGCCGAGGATCGGGCTGCGTCCCACCACGACCGCATGTTTTCCCGCCAGCGGGATCTGGTAGTTGCCCAGCAGCCGCATGATGCCTGCCGGAGTGGCCGAGCCGTAGGCCGGTTCGTTCATCGCCATCCGACCGAACCCGAGCACGGTGACGCCATCCACATCCTTTTCCAGGCGGATGCGATCGAAGCATTGCCGTTCGTCGATCTGCCGGGGAACCGGGTGCTGGAGCAGAATGCCATGCACGTCCGGATTCGCGTTGAGCCGGTCGATTTCGCCCAAAAGCTCCTCGGTTGTGGTCGTCTGCGGCAGAACGATTTTGAGCGACTCCATGCCGACGCGTTTGCAGGCGTTGCCTTTCATGCGCACATAGGTTGCCGACGCCGGATCGTCGCCCACCAAAACGGTCGCCAGAATGGGCGCTTTGCCCTGGGACCGATCTTTGAGTTTCTCGACGCGAACGGCCAGTTCGTGTTCGAGTTGCTGTGCAAGCGCTTTACCATCCAAGACCATTCTGGCCATTGCGTTCACTATCCTTTGAGATGACGAGACGTTCGTGGATAAGCGAGCCCCGATGTCATCCATTGTCCACACCGGGCACCCGGACGCAAGGGGCGAGGGCCGAGCCGTCTACCTCCCTTCGCGTGCTTTCGTGGTTCTCCTCGCCTTCTCCACTTTGCGGCGGCCCATCGCGAGCCCCTATCCCTCTCGGCACCACACCTCCACGACGCAATACGCTCCCGGCTCGCAAGCGATGGATTGGTCCGAGAAAGCACACGCCAGTCGCTGGGCCGTTTCCTCCTCGTCCACCAGGCAATGCGTGTTGACTGGCTCCGTTGCCGCAACGCCGTTGCAGGAGAGCGGAGAGTGATCGAAGGTGGGCGATTGGGCGGGCCCTTGAGGTAGGGTCACGATGTCGAACCCGAGAAACCGAAAATCGCCGGGCAACTCCTGCACGCTGAGTGGA
>JBDKTH010000826.1:0-1615 GCA_039680305.1 Thermoguttaceae bacterium
GCACGCTCACCGGCGGCGGCCGGAAGCCGCGCGTGGGACAAAGGGAACCGGGCCTGCGCCCGGGGCGGGGATGTCCTGGAGCCCGGCGGTCGTCACGATGGATTGGCCGAGGGTTCCATTGGCCGACGACTTGGTGGCGATCTTGGGGATCTCGATCGCTTTGAACCAATCGTAATTCGGCTTTTCGTGCTGGCGCAGCCGCTGTTCGACCGTCTCGCCTTCCTTGAGCTGGAGGAAACCGGGAACGTTCGAGGAGGAGGTTTCCCAGATCGTCTGTCCTTGGGCGACGAACTTCAGGCGGACCATGTGTTGCTGGAACTTGTAGATCCGCGAGCCGATCGAACCGAAGCTATGGTAGGCCACCTCGGTTTCCTTGCCCGGTTCCGTGCTGGCGATCAGGTCGACGGTGCCATTGAGGCCGACCTGGAAGCCCCGGGCTTGCAGTTTCTCGGTCAGGGCCGCACGGACCTTGTCGCGCTCGCCCGGATCGGCCAAGCCGTCGACGTTCAGCCGCACGGCGACGCCCGGCCGGAGCACGAAGAAGTTCGGATCCTGCATCGCCTGGTCGAGATGTTCCTTGAGGCCGGGGTGCGGTAGGCGCAGGGGCACCAACGCTCCGGCCTGCTGGTGTCCTGGGGCGACCGCCAGCCAGCAGACGCCATCACAGAACGCCGCCGCCTGGGGGCCGTCGTAGTGCCACAGCTTGACCTGGTTCTCCACGTCGACGAGGTTATGCTTGCCGACCAGGAGGTGTTCCTCGCTGGTCCATAGGACATCGCTCCCCGCGTGCCAGCCGGTCAACAACATCTCGCGGTACGGCTCGCCTGTGGTGAAATCCCAGACATAGAGCTTATCGAACCCGAGACACGCCAGCCGCGTGCCCTTCGGGCTGAAGCTGAGGACGGAGGAAGGAGGGGCGGGGAACGGCTGGGCGGCGAGCACGTCGCCCGCTTTGACGTCGAGCACGCCGACCTGCTTGTTCACGACAAAGGCCAGGTGCTTGCGGTCCGAACTCAGGGCCGGAAGGCAACTGTTGTCGATCTGCAGACAGTAAACCGGCCGAAGGGGCTCCAGTTTCCACACGGCCAGCCGGCCCGAGCCGCTGAGCGTGGCCAACCGCTGATCGTCGAGGAACGCCGCCCATTTGACGTCACGGTCGCCGTGCTGGGCGTCATCGTAGGGATACCACTGGATGTCCCGCGTCACGCCGGAGCGGGTCAACGACCAGAGTTCCAGGCGGTCGTGGTTGCCGAAACCGAATTCCTCCCGACACATCAGGACCTGGTCGCCGCTGTCGGCCAAGGCCAGCGGCAGCATCAGCCCGGGGGCCGTCCCCGAGGCGACACGGCCGCCCTCAAGGTCGCACAGCACCAGACGCGTCTGGCGGCTGAGCGCCTGCGGGCGCCCGGCCCCCCGCTGCTCGAAGGTGTAGCCGAGCACCGCGCGGTGACACGTGCTGTTGACGACCATCGCCTTGAGCCCCTCGAAGAAATCGATCGTCGGGGGCAACGCGAGTGCCTTCTTGCGCACCGGCGTTTCCTCGGCCGGGGCGATGGCCGAAAACTTCCAGTCTCCGCTGGGCGTCATCGCCACCATCCGGACCCCGTTCCAGCGG
>JBDKTH010001142.1:0-11038 GCA_039680305.1 Thermoguttaceae bacterium
AAATTGCCCTCGCGCTTCAGCGTACGGCCGTCAGGCCCGACCCAAGCGCCGCTTGGCGGCTGCGCGCATGGCCCGTGCTCCCTGCAGAGCACGGGCCAGGGACTTCCGGCTCACGGAAACCATGCGAGGGGACGTAAACCTAGGTGGTGCATACCTATCCGAACTATGTAGACACCCATGAATTATGCAACACCTCCCCACTTTCGGGTTAGTTCACTTACGTCTTTTCGCCTAAATGGAACTATCGGGATAGCAGTCACTTACGAATGTGCACCGCGACGCAAAATTTGCATCACAACACGTGAGGCTTTCCACAATTCTCTCCCTAAACCTGGGGGAGATCCGCGGAGTGCCGGCCGGCTGCGGGGGTGGTTTGCCGGATCATTCCCCCAACCAGAGGCTACTGGCTCACGCGCTCGTCCGTGCCCCCTTTAGGACTCATCCACTACCCGGGAATCGTTACTCTCCTCCGCTCCCTCACTGCAGCGGCCGTTCCCAATTCTCGGATTCGAACCAGGTGCGGTAGCGGTCGGGACGGAACGCCCAGACCAGTTCGCAGTGCGTTTCATGAGGATCAAACGACCCGATGAGCCAGAATTCGGGCGGGATGCAGCCGCTGTGGACGACCACGGCGTCCTCGCGGCCTGCGCCGGAATAGAGGGTGCTCAACGGCTCGTCAGGGTCGCAGGTCAGGGGAATCCCAAAACTCTCGGCTACGATGGCCAAGAGGTCTTCAACGTCCATCTCCCGGTCGATGTGCCCGGCAGGCAGCTCGGGACGAAGGCTGAGGACCACCTGTGCGGTGACCTCCTCGATCGGAAGCGGGCCCAGCTCAAACGCGTCCCCCGCCTCGGTCACCTCGCTGTCGACAAGGATCGCCAGATCGTCGGAGAACCAATGGCAGGCGACGAGCCGAGTACCATGGTTGACGATCAACTCCTGATGGCGGTCGTTGATGGCGATGGCGACCAGCCTTGGAGAAAGAAGCTCCTTTTCCACAAGCCCCTGACACTGGGGCGTGAACTTTACGCGAACCTTCGCCATCGGCAAGCCTCTCTGGTCTTGGGAAACATCCGTACCATTGTAACGCCTTCCGCATGGGCGGCAAAACGGGAAAGCTCGCTGATGCAGCCCCCTCCCGGCTATTCGATATCTAGACCAGCTGTCCTGAGGGACGCCTGGGATTGCGACAAGAACGGAAATCCGCTAAAGGGTGACGATCAGAGTCAACCAGCGAAAGGATCTCTCCATGGCAGGACCGATTCTCATCATCGGAGCGACCGGCACGGTCGGCAGCGAGCTCGTTGCCCAACTCCGCGGCAAAGGGGAAAGCGTGTGCGGCGCAACCCGCAAACCGGCCGAGGCGGCGCGCCGTTCCAGCCCCGCGGACGAGTATGTGGAGTTTGATCTCGAGCGTCCGGAGACATTTGTCCAGGCTTTGCAGGGCATTGACCGCGTCTTTCTCATGGCACGCCCGGGAGACGACCACGCAGACCGGGTTGCCCTGCCGCTGATCGACGAGATGAAACGGCAAGGGGTCCGTCACGTGGTCGACCTGTCGGCCATTGGGGTCGAGAAGCGGGAAGAGATGGCCCTGCGAAAGGTGGAACAATACCTCGAGCGGTCCGGCATGGAGTTCACGCACCTTCGCCCCAACTGGTTCATGCAGGTGTTCACCGGCGGGCCGTTGCTGGCGGGAATCCGTGCGGCGGCGGCCATTCAGATCCCGGCCGCGGATGCCAGGATCTCGTATGTGGACGTTCGCGACATTGTCGCGATGGCGGCTGCCGCCCTGACCGAGCCCGGCCACGCGGGAAAGGCGTATACGATCACGGGGCCCCAAGCCCTCCATCACCAGGAGATCGCCGAGCAGATTTCCGGGGCCACCGGCAAGGCGGTCCGCTACGTGCCGATCAGCGAAGAAACCGCCCGGAAAGCACTTCAGTCGGCCGGCTTTCCCCCGGAGCGAGTCGAGCGGCTCATCGGCTTCTATCAGTTCGTCCGTGCCGGATTCTGCGAGCCCGTTTCCCCCGACACGGAAACGGTCCTTGGCCGGCAGCCGATCTCCTTCGAGCGGTTTGCCAACGATTACGCCAGCAGTTGGCGCTAGAATCGTCGCATGGTGGGGCACCAGCGATCTCAATCGGCTGAATAGGAGCCGAGAATTTCCAGACGGAGTGTCTTCTTCTCCAGCGACTGGACCGCACGCCGGACGCGGGGATCCACCTCGTGGCCTTCGAGTTCCACGAAGAAAAGGTACGTGCGTGCCGAGCCGGCGACCGGGAACGACTCGATCCAGGTGAGGTTCAGCCGATTGCGTTTGAAGATGGCCAGGGCCTCGACCAACGCGCCGAAGCGGTGCTCGGTCTGGAACATCAAGGCGACCTTGTCATGGCCGGTGCGCGGGGCCGAACGGTCGTTGATGATGGCGAAGCGGGTGGCGTTGTCGGGGTTGTCTTCGATCTGTTCGGCCAGGACGCTGAGCCCATAGAACACGCCCGCCTCCAGGCTGGCGATCGCCGCGGCGCCCGGTTTCTCGGCGGCCAATTGGGCGGCGGTTGTGGTGCTGGTGACCTCGATCATCCGTGCGGCGGGCAGGTGCTTGGCCAGCCAGTTGCGGCATTGCGACAAGGCCTGGGGCTTGCTGTAGACCTCTTTGACCTCGGTCCGGGGGCATTTGCCCAGCAGGGTGTGATGGATCGGCAGCATCACCTCGGCACAAATCTTCACCGGTAGCCGGGTGAACATGTCCAGGGTGTCGGCGATGCGGCCGTCGGTCGAGTTCTCGATCGGCACGATCCCGTATTTCGAGTGCCCGCGGTTGACCTCTTCGAAGACGGCCGCAATCGTGCCGACCGGGGCGAATTCGACGCTCTGTCCAAAACGATGGATCGCCGCCAAGTGGCTGTAGCTGTAGAGCGGGCCGAGGAAGGCGATCCGCAGGGGGCGGAGCAAGGCCCGTGAGCCACTGACCAGTTCGCGAAGCATGGCCCGGAGGCACTCGTTCGGCAGGGGCCCCTTGTTGAGACCAGTCAGCCGGGTCAACAACTCCTCTTCCTGGCCGAGGACAAAGGCCGGCTGGCCCGCCTCTTGCTTCATGCGGCCGAGTTTCGCGGCCAATTGGGCTCGTTCGCTCACCAGTTTGACCAGTTCGCGATCAAGCCGCTGGAGCTTCGACTCCACGCCCGCAATGCTGGCAGTCCGTGCCGCCGGAATGCGTTTTGTGCCACTGGCCTTGGGTTTGCCGTTAGTCCTGGTCATGGGGCATTCTCGTGCAGGTCGCCTGCGGTGGTATTCTGGAGGGTTCCAGTGTGTCGGTAGGGAAGGCGGAGGGAGCAGTCTCTTACTTACTAGCCCCCCAGATCAAAGTCAAGCATTCGGAGGGCAAGCCGGCCGTTTTGTCTGCCCCCTGACTTGATTATAGGACGCCAAAGGGAAGTGCCGGGCCGGTCCACCAAGGTGCCAAAATGGCAGGCTTGCCCCTAACGGCACTTCTCGGCACGGCACTCGCATCAAAAGCCATGATCGTAAGTAATTTACGTCACAAACCTTACGGCGATTCGCCAAGCCGATCGGACAGCTGGCACAGCCTTTGCATTCCGTCTTGTTTACCAAACGGGAGGGTGCCAGAGCCCGAGGGCCACGAGGGTCGATGAAGGTCCCCCGGACGCGAACAGCCTAACCACGGAAATAGCAAGGAAACAACCCGCCGGGCCGCAGGTCCGGTGTTTGCGGTTTGCGATAGCGAGAAAGGAGCAACTGACTATGGCTCGGGGAGAAAAGATCATTGGGATTGACCTGGGGACCACGAACTCCGTCGTCGCGGTGATGGAGGGGAAGGATGCCAAGGTGATCCCGAACCAGGAGGGGAACCGGTTGACCCCCAGCGTCGTGGCCTTTAACGACAAGGGCGAGACGCTGGTCGGCGAACCGGCCAAGCGTCAGGCAGTCACCAATCCCCGGCGGACGGTTTACTCGATCAAGCGGTTCATGGGCCGGCGGCACAACGAAGTGGCTGTGGAAGAGAAGATGGTGCCCTACGAGGTCGTCGGCTCGCCCGAGGAGTACCTCCGGGTGAAGGCTGGCGATCGCGAGTATACGCCGCCGGAAATCTCGGCGATGATTCTCCGCAAGCTCAAGGAGTCGGCCGAGGCCTACCTGGGCCACAAGGTCAACAAGGCCGTGATCACCGTGCCGGCCTACTTCAACGACGCCCAGCGTCAGGCCACCAAGGACGCCGGCCAGATCTCCGGTCTGGAAGTGGCGCGGATCATCAACGAGCCGACGGCGGCGTCGTTGGCCTACGGGCTGGACAAGAAGACCTCGGAAAAGATCGTCGTGTTCGACCTCGGCGGCGGGACGTTCGACGTCTCCGTCCTCGAAGTGGCCGACGGCGTGTTCCGCGTGATCAGCACCAACGGCGACACGCACCTCGGCGGCGACGACTTCGATGAAGTGTTGATCCACCACGTAGCCGATGAGTTCAAGAAAGAGCACAGCATCGACCTGCGCAAGGACGTGATGGCCCTGCAGCGGCTGCAGGAAGCCTGCGAAAAGGCCAAGAAGGAACTCAGCTCCGCGCAGTCGACGGATATCAACCTGCCGTTCATCACGGCCGACGCGAGCGGGCCGAAGCACTTGCAGATGAGCATCAGCCGGTCGAAATTCGAACAGTTGGCCGATCACCTGGTCGAGCGCTGCCGCGGCCCGGTCAACCAGGCGATGAAGGACGCCCGGCTGTCGCCCTCCGACATCAACGAAGTGGTGCTTGTGGGCGGCTCGACGCGTATCCCCAAGGTGCAGGACCTGGTCCGACAGATGTTCGGCAAAGAGCCGCACAAGGGCGTGAATCCGGACGAAGTCGTGGCCGTCGGCGCGGCGATCCAGGGCGGCGTGCTGGCCGGCGAGGTTCAGGACGTGTTGCTGTTGGACGTCACGCCGCTGTCGCTGGGGATCGAGACGTTGGGCGGGATCATGACCAAGCTCGTCGAACGCAACACGACGATCCCGACCGAGAAGAAGCAGGTCTTCAGCACGGCTGACGACAACCAGATGGCCGTTACGATCAAGGTCTACCAGGGCGATCGCGAGATGGCCGCCGACAACCGGCTCTTGGGCCAGTTCAACCTGGAAGGCCTCCCGCCGTCGCCCCGCGGCGTGCCGCAGATCGAAGTGGTCTTCGACATCGACGCCAACGGGATCCTCAACGTCGCGGCCAAGGATCTCGGCACCGGCAAACAGCAGACGGTTCGCATCGAGCAGTCGGCCGGCATCTCCGAAGCCGAGATCGAGAAGATGCGCCGCGAGGCCGACTCCCACGCGGCCGAGGACAAGAAGAAACGCGAGCTGGCCGAGTTGCGCAACCAGGCCGATTCGATGACCTGGCAGCTCGAGAAACTCATCAAGGAGAACGAGGCCAAGTTGTCGGCAGGTGATAAGGAGGCCGTGAACACGGCGATCAACCGCACGCGCGAGGCCGCCAAGAGCGACAACGTCGAGACGATCAAGGCGGCGCTCCACGAGTTGGAACAGGCCTCCCATGCCTTGAGCCGGAGCCTCTACCAGCACACGGCCGGCGCCGGGGCCGGGGCGGCTCCGGGAGCCGGTGCGCCGGGCGCCGACGGTGGCCCCAAGGCCGGCAAAGAAGGCGGCGAGGACGAAGCCATCGACGCTGAATTCGAAGTCAAGGAATGAGCTAGATCAGCAATCTTCTCCCTCTCCCTCCGGGAGAGGAGCGGAGTGAGGGGAGGCTGCACTGACCTGCTCAAACCGGGTCGGCAGCGTCCCCTCATTCTTTATCCGTTCACTATCGGGAACGGCGTTTTCGGGCAGGAGCAAGGAGAGACAGAATCATGGCGTTTCGCTTCGACAAACTGACGATCAAGGCCCAAGAGGCGCTGGCCCAGGCGCAGTCCACCGCCAGCGAGCACGGCCATCCGGAAATCGACCCGATCCATCTCCTCTCGGCCCTCTTGTTCCAGGGTGACGAGGGAATCGTCAATTCGATCTTCGAGCGGATCGGCGCGAATCGTACGCAGCTGGAGCAGATTGTCAGCTCCGAACTGGGCCATTTCCCCAAGATCACTGGCGGCACGCCGCCGGGAGTCGGCAGCACGTTGAACCGGGTCCTCGAGGCGGCGCAGCGCGAGGCCGACACGATGAAAGACGAGTTCGTGTCGACCGAGCACCTGCTGCTGGCTCTGGCTAAGGTGGATTCCAAGGCCAAGAACGTGTTGAAGCTCAACGCCGTGACCGAGCAGGAGATCCTCCAGGCCTTGCAGACGATCCGCGGCACGGCCCGCGTCACCGACCAGAACCCGGAGGCCAAGTTCAACGCCCTGGAACGTTATGGCATCGACCTGACCGACCGCGCGCGGCGTGGCAAGCTCGATCCGGTGATCGGCCGCGACCAGGAAATCCGCCGCGTGATCCAGGTGCTGGCCCGGCGGACCAAGAACAATCCCGTGCTGATCGGCGAACCGGGCGTGGGCAAGACGGCGATCGCCGAAGGCCTGGCCCAACGGATTGTCGAAAGCGACGTGCCGGAAAGCCTCAAGAACAAACGCGTCGTCGCCCTCGACATGGGGGCACTGATCGCCGGCACCAAGTTCCGCGGCGAGTTCGAGGAGCGTCTCAAGGCGGTGATCCGCGAGGTCGAAAGCGCCGAAGGACAGGTGATCCTGTTCATCGACGAGTTGCACACCGTGGTCGGCGCCGGCCGGGCCGAAGGAGGCTCGGACGCCGCCAACCTGTTGAAGCCGGCGTTGGCCCGCGGCGATCTTCGCTGCATCGGCGCCACGACGCTCGATGAGTATCGCCAGTACATCGAAAAGGACGCGGCCCTGGAACGCCGCTTCCAGCCGGTCATGGTGGGCGAGCCGTCGCCCGACGACACCTTGGCAATCCTCCGCGGCCTGAAGCCGCGTTACGAGGCCCATCACAAGGGCGTGAAGATCAAGGACTCCGCGCTGGTGGCCGCGGTCAACCTTTCGCACCGCTACATCACCGATCGTTTCCTGCCCGATAAAGCCATTGACCTGATGGACGAGGCGACCAGTCGCCTGGCCATGGAGCTGGAAAGCGTGCCCACGGAGATCGACCAGGTCCAGCGCCGGCTCGTGCAGCTCGAACTGGCGGCCCGGCAGCTCCAGGGCGAGGATGAGGAGCACGCCCGGCAGCGGCTGGCGGAGATCGAGAAGGAGATGTCCGACCTGCGCAAGAAGCTGGCCGGGCTGCGAGAACAGTGGGAAAAGGAAAAGAGTGGCTTGGGCAACGTCCACCAGATCCGCAGTCGCCTGGGCGACGTGGAGCATCAGTTCAACCAGCTCTCGGCCGCGATCAAGGAAAAGCAGTCGTCGGGAATCCCCGTTCCCGAGGAAGACTACCGCCGGCTTTACGAGTTCGACATGGAACGCAAGCGGCTCAACGGGCAACTCGAGCATTCGGAGGCGACCGAAGCCGCCGGCGACGGCCATCCGGCCGAAGGCCGCCGCCTGCTGCGACAGGAGGTGGGACCGGACGAAATCGCCGACGTGGTGAGTGCCTGGACGGGGATTCCCGTCAACCGACTCATGGAGGCCGAACGGGCCAAGCTCCTGGTGATGGAAGAACGGATCCACCAGCGGATGGTCAACCAGGACGAGGCCGTGCGCGCCGTGGCCAACGCCGTGCGCCGCAGCCGTTCCGGGCTGCAAGACCCGCACCGGCCGATCGGCTCGTTCCTGTTCCTCGGCCCGACGGGCGTAGGCAAGACCGAGCTCTGCAAGGCCCTGGCCGAGGTGATGTTCGACGACGAAAACGCCATGGTCCGCCTCGACATGAGCGAATTCATGGAGCGTCACACCGTCAGCCGCCTGATCGGCGCCCCTCCCGGCTACGTGGGCTACGAAGAAGGCGGCGTGCTCACCGAAGCCGTGCGCCGTCGTCCCTACGCGGTGATCCTCTTGGACGAGATCGAAAAGGCCCATCGCGACGTCTTCAATATCCTCCTGCAAGTGCTCGACGACGGACGGCTGACCGACAACCATGGCCACACGGTCGATTTCACGAACACGATCGTCGTGATGACCTCGAACATCGGCAGTCAGGCGATCCAGGAGATCACGCGCGAAGGCGGCAGCGAAGAAGAGGTCCGCGACGCGGTGATGGATGCCCTGCGGGCGAGGATGTTGCCAGAATTCCTCAACCGCATCGACGAGATCATCCTCTTCCACCCGCTGACGGCAGCAGATCTGCGCCAAATCGTCAAACTCCAGATCACCAAGCTCAAGCAGCAGTTGAAGGAGAAGAACATCGATCTGACCGTGACCGAAGCGGCGATCGACGCCATCGCCGAGGAGGGCTTCGATCCGACGTACGGAGCCCGCCCCTTGAAGCGAGTGATCCAGCAGAAGATCCAGAACCCCCTGGCCGTGGAAATCCTCCGCCAGCAGTTCACCGAAGGGGCCCGGGTCACGGTGGACTATATCGACGGCGAGTTCACCTTCGAACGCACGGCCGAGCCGGTGCCGGCGTGAGCCCCGTTTGTGGTGCAGGCGTCTGGCGTGCGATCCTCCGGTCGCAAGCGACCGGGCTAAACGTGGCGACCCAGTGAACGGAATTGGGGTTCGCCCCATGCCGTTCACTGGGAAGCGGTCAGGGCTCTGACGCCCGCGGCGTCATCCCTGCTTTCTTCACAAACTCTTCGAACTGCTTGTACGTCCACAATTCCTGCGGGCCATCGGGCGAGCGTTGGACCACGTAGACCAACTGCTTTTCGCAGGCCGCCAGCTCGCCATGCAAGATCTGGCCGGCGGGGCTGAGGGTCACCGAACTTCCATCGTTGAACGGGATCACCAGCCATCTTTGCTCCCGCCGGTCAAAGTCCCAGCAGTGCATCAGCCCGTCGAACCGCCCGGTCACTAGCCAACGGCTATCAGGCGACCAAGCCACCGCGCCGGTGCCCCAAGGGACGCGGGACAGACTTGCCAGTTGATTGCCATCCCGGTCCCAAAGACGTGAGCCGATTTGCGCCATGGCGATCACGGCTCCATCGGGTCTCAGGGCGGGAACGCCTTCAAGGTCGGCCGGCCATGTTCGTACCCGCTTGCCCTCGAGCGTCCACACCGTCACGCTGGGGTGTTCTAGTCCCGGCCCCACGAGGATCTCGTCGCCTTGAGGACTGAAGCAGGCCGTGAGCCGCTCCCAGCGGGATTTCGTTTGGAACGCGCGGACCAAAGCCCCGTCGCCCTTCCACAACCGGATCTCGCCGTCCATCGACAGCGACAAGAGCAAGTCCCCCTTTGGACTCCAAGCCACCGAGGACACCCGTTCCGTATGCCCCGTGAGCGTTTTCTCCAGGGATCCGTCGTGGCGCCATAGGCGGACGGTCTTGTCGCCGGCCGAGGCCAGCAGTCCGCCATCAGGCTGCCAGGCGAGTGAACAGACCCACTCGCTATGTCCGCGAAGCACCAGTTCGTTGGCCGGCGGCCGCTTGTCGATCTCCCATAGGAAGATGTCATTCATCGATCCAATCGCGAGGCGTTGGTTGTCAGGATGCCAAGCCACGGAATCTGAGCCTTTGGGGAGTCGCCGCATGGCAAGCGGAGCCCCCTCGCCGCTTAAGACTTGCACGATTCCATCGAACGTGGTCCTGGCGGCCCTGACGATGTGACGACCATCGGGGCTCCATTGCATCGCACAGCAGTACGATGTCGCTGGAACATCTTGCACCAGCGTCTTCGTGTCAAGCGTGAAAACGGAGAAATTGCGGGAACATTGGAGGGCGAGGCGTTGACCATCGGGGCTCCATGCGAGACTCCGGACACCAGACGAGTGGGGGCGACAAGACTCCTTGGGTTCCGGCTCGATCTGCCAAATCCGCGCTCCCCACTCCAAGGCGCCGCCAGCTACGTATTGGCCATTTGGGCTCCAAGCCAAGGAACGAACGGTGCGAGGCGCTTCGAACACCGCGCCTGGTGCGCCATCGGACTTCCAAAGCCGAACGCGACCGTCCGCTCCACAGGATGCCAACCACTGGCCGTCCGGACGCCAGGCGACTCGATCAACCCCTCCTGCATGCGCGTTGATCACCAGGCTGGCCGCGCCATCCACCTTCCAAAGACGGATTTTGCCGTCCGAGCCAGCCGTGGCCAGGGACTTGCCGTCCTGAGTCCAGGCGAGCGTACCTGCGGCCCCACCTGGAACGTCGGCTACACACGCATCCAAGCTCGGGCCCAGCGTACCATCGACCTCGGCAATACGAACAGTGCCGTGCTGGAAGGCGACCGCGATTCGACTGCTGTCGGGGCGCCAGGCCCAGGACTTGACGCCCCTGAGTCGCGAGCCCAATTTCCCATCGATCCCACAGAGTTGAAGATCCTCGCCGATCGACAAGGCGAACGTCCGGCCATCGGGTGCCGAGTTCATGCCCCTTGGGCCTTCCGGCAGCGAGATACGTCGAAGCAATGTCCCATCGAGCGTCCATAATCGTATCGACGCTTCGCGGCCCACGGTGGCCAGCCATGCGCCGTCAGACGCATACGTAGAGAGCCAGGTCTTGGGGCGGTCCAGCAAGATGCGTGTGGTCTGGAACGTCTGGGCATCGACGAGCCGGATTCCTTGCCAGGGTTGAGCGCCCATGGTCACGGCCAGTTGACGTCCGTCCGGGCTCCAGGCGATCCACTGCGTCGCGTCGACACGCCGATCCTTGGTTTCGACCTGCCAGTGGTGAATGCCGGGAATCACGGCAGGCCGAGGAATAATGCCGGACAGGACGTCCGACTCGGGGCCGGGCTTCCAATCGCCAAGCGGCGGTGTCGGATTCGGCGAGGCCCCGGCAATCGGCGGCTTTCCGTCGGCGTTCGACGGGGTGTCGGCGGCTGGGGGTACCGTGCCGAAATCGAGTGCCCAGAGTCGCACGACTCCTCTCTCGCCTCCACTGACCAGTTGCCGGCTGTTCGGACTGAAGTCCAGGCTTATTGCCGGTTCAGGCGGCTTGACCTCCGCCAGTCGAACAAGGCTCTGCGCATCCCATAGGCGGATGAACCCGTCGAGGCCC
>JBDKTH010000542.1:0-7066 GCA_039680305.1 Thermoguttaceae bacterium
CCGCGACGCAAAATGTGCACCACAACACGTGAGGCTTTCCACAATTCTCTCCCTAAACCTGGGGGCGATCCGCGCAGCGCCGGCCGGCGGCGAAGGCGGTTTGGAGGATCATTCCCCCAGATAGAGGAGACTGGCTCACGCGATCGTCCGTGTCCCCTCTCCCGTGCGGCAGGCGAGGGGACGGCTGGGACGAGCCTGTCAGGGTGGAGAGATTCAAGGGTGGCCCTATTGCCACTCGATGCCGAGCATCAGGACGTTGATCCCGGAGCCGATGCCAAGAAGGGCCAGGTGGTCGCCCGGCTTGAGGTGGCCCCGTTCGATGCCGATCGCGGCGGTCATCGGAAGAGCCACGGAGCCGGTGTTGCCCAGGAATTCGAGGGTCGGGAAGTCGAGGCTCAGGTCCAATCCCAGGGCCTCGAAGAGGAGTTTGCGATGGGCGCGGCCGACCTGGTGGCAGAAGGTTTTGTGGAGCGTGTCGCGGGACCAGCCGACAATGCCCAAGAACTCGTCGAATGCCTGCCGGGCCGTTTCTATGCCCTCCCGCATCAGGCGCTCGGAGTCGGTCCACATCAGCAACTGTGTCTCTTGGCCTATCGTCTGGTCGCGATCGTTGTGGCAAAGCTCGCAAAACTGCGTGTTAGTTCGAGCGGTCCCGCCCACAAGCCGATTGCCCGTGCGGCTGATCCGGCGATCGGCCAGCACGATGGCCGCACTGCCGGAGCCGATCGTGAGCGAAGCCACGGCCGACTTGATGTCGTTGCGTGAGAGCGAGGTGGTGGTGTTGAGATAGTCGATCGTGGTTTCGACCAGCGTGCGGCTGCTTTCCGTCCCCACGACCACGCCGGCTTCGATCTGGCCCAGCTCGATCAGGTTGGCCAATTGGAGCATGCCATTGAGCAGCCCGAGGCAGGCGTTGGAGACGTCGTAGATCAGGCAGTTTTGCGGCAAGCCCAAGCGATGGTGGACGCCGCAGGCCGTGGCCGGTTCGAGAAAGTCGCGACAGACCGACCCGTGGATCAAGGCCCCAATGCGGTTCTTGTCGAGCCCGGCCTGGCGGATCGCTTTTTCCGCGGTTTCCACGCTTTTTTCGCTTGGCAGCATCTTCGGCGGCCAGAAGCGTCTTTCGACAATGCCGGTCATCAACTCCAGCCGCCCTTCCGGCAACCGGAGACGTCGATAGACGGGCTCCAGCCGGGCCTCAAGCTCCGCCGACGTGACAATCTCATCGGGCAAGGTGTAGGCAATGGATTCCAGGCAGACGTTTTGGTAACGCATCAGGCGTGGACGGCTCGGGGGGTTAAGAGGCTGTCAGCGTTCAGCCATCCGCTCGCCGGAATCGGAGGCTGGACGGTGAAACACCGCAGGGTTGCGGGGCAATGGCGTCAGGGCGTAATGATAGCCGGGGCGGGGAGATCCGTAAAGCGGCGCGAACGCGGCTGTCCGATCGTCGCTAAGCCCAGACGCCATAGGTTTTTACCGGAGCTAGCATTGTGGAAACCCACAACGCTTTCGTTGCTGTCAATACAAAATCTAGTAGGCAAGAAATTTCTTGACCCCAAAATGTAGGAACTCCTTGCAAACCCGAAGAGCGAGCTTTACACTCCGGGAGACTTGCATTCCAACTCCTGGTCGACACACCAATTAAGGAGTTGCGAGACCAACGATACGGATATCGACCCCAGGTTAGCCCCGGTCCCCGACACGGACCAAGAGGAGCGCCTGCGGGCAGAGCGTCAAGGACTGACGTGCCGGACAGGGTTTCCCCAGCGCACTCGCGCTGTTGCTTCCGGCCAGCCACGTCTTCCCCCCTTTGCCAGCCGGATCCCGCTTTTCTCCCCTCGGGCTGCTGTTGTCCGCGGTCTCCCGAAGTATTCATGGTAGCAGAACGAACACAGGAAGTGTCTATGCAGAAGGAGTGCAAGATGAATGTAAAGCCGTTGATTGGGTTGAACGCGGATTTCCGCTCGGCAAAGAAGGATTCGCCAGCGTTTAGCTTTATCTGCGCTGGATACTATGATGCCTTGGTCAAGGCTGGTGCGATTCCCCTGATTATCCCGCCCTTGACCGACGCGAGCGATATGAACCGCGTCCTCGACCTGCTCGACGGGATTGTGATGGTCGGCGGAGCCGACCTCGACTCCCGTCGCGACGGTTTCATGCTCCATCCCTCGATGCGGATGCTCGACCCGCGTCGCGAGGAATGCGATCGCCAGCTCATGCGGCTGGTGGCCGAGCGTCGGTTGCCCGTGATGGGCGTCGGCGTAGGGATGCAGCTGTTGAACGTGACTCTGGGCGGCAACCTGTTCCTCCACCTGCCGGAAGACATGCCCCGAGCCCTGCCCCACTGCGATCCAATGGATTCGGCCCACCGCCACGCGTTGGTGGTCGAACCGGGCACGCTGATGGAACGGGTCTACGGCGAGGGCGAGATCCGCGTCAACAGCATGCACCACATGGCGATCGACGAAGTGGCCTCTGGCTTTGCGGTCACCGCCCGCTGCCCGGACGGCGTGGTCGAAGCGATCGAGAGCGTGCGCGACGACTGGTTCGCCCTGGGCACCCAGTTCCACCCCGAGGCCGATTCCGCGTCGGCCCTCGACCTGCGGATCTTCGAGGAATTCCTGGCCGGCGTGACCGGCACCGTCTGCGAGATGCGGATGGTTGCGTGATTCCTCAGAAAAACGAAAGCGAGTCGCAATGCTAAAACGTTTCCGGGTCGATGGCCCCCAGGTTCGCACGACCCGTCGGTGGACAGTCGGGATCCTTGTCTCTTCCGACTGCCGCCGTCTGGGTGCGAGCCTGGTTTGCGCCACGGGGCAAGGCCTCCAGCTCCAGGCGGAACTGGTCAAAGCCTTGACCTATCCGATCCCCACGGAAACGGCCGTGTTGTTCGACTCCTTGGACGGCGGGGGCCCGGCCGCGGCAGAAACGGCTGCGCCGGGCCGCATCACCGCCCTGCGAGCCCAGTTGGCTCACCTTGAAGCGATCCTGATCGGCGACCTGCTGGCCGAGGCTGGTCTGGCGCCGGTCCACGTCCTGGCCGTCGGGGTCCACGATCCGGGCCTGTGGAACTGCGGCAAGGTCGCGCCGGGTTACCTGGGGCTCTGCGATGCCGCCCGACTGGCGGAACTGACCGGCCTGAACGTCATCGACGCCTTCCCCGCCCGGGATGTCGCGGCGGGCGGGATCGGCGGACCGATTACGGCCCTGGCCGATTGGCTCATGCTCAAAGACGCCAGCCGTAGCCGGTTGTTGATCGATGTGGGCCCCACGCTCCGCATGACCTACCTCCCAGCCAACGGCGGCACCAGCGCCACGACCCGGCTCCTGGCGTTTGACGTCGGCCCGGGAATGCGGCTGGTCGACCTGCTGGCCCAGCGACTGACCGCCGGGGAGCAGCGAATCGATGCCGGCGGACGGCTGGCCGTGCAAGGGGTCCAGATTCCCGAGTTGATCGAGCACTGGCTGAACGATCCCTATTTCCGGACCCCCCTGCCACGCTGGCATCCCCGGGGTGTCCGGCCCGAGCGATTCCTCGCCGACGCCCTACACCTGGCCCTTGAGCACGGCTGGTCGGTCCGCGATCTGCTGTGCACGGCGACCCACTTCCTGGCCGAACTGGTCGCCCGCACCATCGCCCGGCGTTTGCCCGAGGATCTCCAGTTCGACGAGGTCATCCTGACGGGCGGAGGACAGCAGAACGGGATGCTGTTACGCGAGATCGGAGCCCGCCTGCCGGGGATGCCGCTCAAACGCATCGCGGAATTCGGAACCGCCGGCGAAACGCTCGGTCCGGCCAGCGTCGCCGTCTTGTCGCTGCTCCACATGGATCAGGTCCCCGGCAATCCGCCGACCGTCACCGGCACAGAGACCTCCCGCGTGCTGGGAAGCCTGACGCCCGGCTCACCTCAGAGCTGGCAGCGGATGCTCGAAGCCCTCAGCAGCAGCCGCCCGGCCGTACAGCCGTTGCGAAGCGCACTCTGAGCGATGGGGCTCAACGGCCACGGTGAGAGCGACGAAGACACAGACCGTGCGCGTAGGCAACTTGTTGCCGTCGTCTCCGCTACAGGTGGAATCCTTGCCCCGGGGATCGACAACCTGGGCCATATCCTTCGCCTACAGTAGAGGGGTCCTAGGACGACTTTTCGGGACGAACCCGAAAAGGGAGAGAAATTAGGGAGTCTAGGTCGCAGCTGTCGATAAGTAAAACCGCTCTGGTAAGAGTCTGGCGGATCCTACCCTGCAAGCGGAACTCCCCCGATGAACGCTGCACCGCACTATCTGTTGTTTTCCGAAGCGAGCAAGGAATCGGAACCGGGCCATTGGCGGTTTGTTCTCCGCGCGGCGGACGGGACGGAACGACTCGTGGTCGACGATGTCGAGCCGGACGTCCGTGGCGAACGCCTGGAGCTGCTGACCGTGGTTCGCGGCCTGGAAGCCCTCGACCAGCCCTCCGAAGTGACAATCTTCACCTCCAGCGTCTACGTGCGCAAGGGAATCGAATACGGGATTGCCGAGTGGCGGAAGAACGACTGGGAGTGGGAATTCTTCGGCGAAATGGTGCCGGTCAAGGACAATGATCTGTGGCAACGCCTGGACCATGCAACGCGATTTCATCGGCTGAAGTGCCGAACCGTGCGGTTTGATCCGCCCCATGCGTCCCCCCGTCCTGCGGGCAGATCTTGGGCCTCCCCCAAGCAATGTCCCGTGGACGAAATTCAGCCGACATCGGACGGCCTGCGAGATCATTGGCAGAGCGTTCTGACGGCCTGTTGCGGCCTCATCCAAGAGGCTCGCGAGTGGTGCCGTGAGCGTCTGGACCGGGCACGGGCCGGTTTTGCTCCGGCGTTTGGGTTGATTCGACTCTTTTGATTAGTAAAAATAGAGGGCATTTACGGAACAGACGGAGCTGGACGCCTCACGGGACGGAGGCGGCGGCCGTCGCCAAGGATGCCCGCAAGGAGGTTTCTACGTGCGCACGACGGTGGAATTGGAGAATATCGGGCGACTGATTGAGGGACGACACGAGAATCCATTTGAGCTATTGGGCCCCCATGAGGTCAACGATTCCGGCCGCCGAGCCTTGGCGGTTCGTGCTTATTTGCCGCAATCGAACCAGGCCTGGATCGTCGATCCGGCCCACGAGGATACCGCGCGGCCGATGCGGCGGATTCACCCGGCCGGTTTGTTTGAGGCGATTTGCCCCCTGCCCAACGGCAACGGGTCGACCCGCTACAAGATTCGGCTGACTGAACAGGACGGGAAAAAAGTCACCATGCACGACCCCTACTCGTTCCCCCCATTCCTGAGCGACTACGATCGGCATCTGCTGAACGAGGGGCGGCACTGGCAGTCGTACGACAAGCTCGGCGCCCAGTTGCGCAACGTGGACGGCGTCGATGGCGTGAACTTCGCCGTCTGGGCCCCCAATGCGACGAGCGTCAGCGTGGTGGGCGACTTCAATGCGTGGGATGGTCGCCGCCACCCGATGCGGAAACATATCCCCAGTGGCTTCTGGGAATTGTTCATCCCCGGCCTGGGCGAAGGGACCTACTACAAGTTCCAGATCCGTAACAACGACCAGACCTTCGACAAGTCAGACCCCTACGGCTTCGGGGCCGAGGTTCCGCCCCGGACCGCCTCGCAGGTCGTTGACCTGAACCGCTATCGCTGGCACGACAACGAGTGGCTCAACCGGCGTCCCCAGCTCAACTGGCTGGAGCAGCCGCTGTCGTTCTACGAGGTCCACCTCGGCAGCTGGCGGCGTCCGGGCGACGATCCCCATCGCTGGCTGAGTTATCGGGAATTGGCCCATCAGCTGGTCGACTACGTCAAGGAGATGGGCTACACGCACATCGAGCTTCTGCCGATCGCCGAGCATCCGCTCTCGGCAAGCTGGGGCTATCAGGTGTGCGGCTACTATGCGGCCACCTCCCGGTACGGCACGCCCCACGACTTCATGTACTTCGTGGACCTCTGCCATCAGAACGGGATCGGCGTGGTCCTCGACTGGGTGCCGGCCCACTTCCCCCGCGACGGCCATGGCCTGCGGCGGTTCGACGGCTCGGCCCTCTACGAGCACGAAGACCCCCGCAAAGGCGAGCACAGCGACTGGGGCACGATGATCTTCAACTACGGACGTCACGAGGTCCGCAACTTCCTCGTCTCCAACGCCCTGTTCTGGATGGACAAGTACCACCTCGATGGCATCCGCGTCGACGCGGTGGCCTCGATGCTGTACCTCGACTACAGTCGCAAGGAAGGCGAATGGATTCCCAACCAGTTCGGGGGACGGGAAAACATCGAAGCGATCTCCTTCCTTAAGGAGCTCAACGAGCAGTGCCACCTCCAGCACCCCGGGATCCTGACGATCGCCGAGGAGTCGACGGCCTGGCCAAGCGTCTCGCGGCCGACCTACCTGGGTGGCCTGGGCTTCAGCCTGAAATGGAACATGGGCTGGATGAACGATACGCTCCGCTACATCCGGCACGAACCGGTTCACCGCAAGTTCCACCATGACGAGCTGACGTTCAGCCTGATCTACGCCTTCCACGAGAACTTCGTCCTGCCGCTCTCACACGACGAGGTGGTGCACGGCAAAGGCTCGATCCTCGACAGGATGCCGGGCGATCTGTGGCAGCGATTTGCCAACGCACGGCTGCTGTACAGCTACATGTGGACCCACCCAGGCAAGAAGCTCCTGTTCATGGGCTCGGAGATTGGCCAGTGGAACGAGTGGGACTTCGACAACAGCCTGCAGTGGCACCTGCTGCAATGGGAAAGCCACCGCGGCGTGCAGAAACTGATCGCCGATCTGAACCGACTCGTCCGTAACGAGAAGGCTTTGCACGAAGTCGACTTCGATGCGCGAGGTTTCGAGTGGATCGACTGCCACAACTGCGAGAACAGCACGCTGAGTTACCTCCGGCGAGCCAAGGACCCCAACGACTACCTGGTAATCGCCAACAACTTCACGCCAGTCCCCCGACTGGAATATCGACTGGGCGTTCCCGAATGCTGCCAGTTCGACGAGATCTTCAACAGCGACTCGACGTTCTACACGGGC
>JBDKTH010000752.1:0-2883 GCA_039680305.1 Thermoguttaceae bacterium
GCCGCCTGGAGGAATTGTATCTGGGCGACACTCCGATCACCGACGCCGGGCTGGCCCAACTGGCCGGGTTGCCGAACTTGATCCACCTGAGTCTGGCCAACACGCAGGTCACGGACGCCGGACTGAAACATCTCGCGCGACTGAAGCGTCTGAAGATTCTCCAGTTGAACGAAACCAAGGTGACCGGGGCCGGGCTGGCGGAACTCGCCGGCTTACAGGGGCTCCAGCAACTGATCCTCGGAACCGAAACGACCGACGAAGGACTGCAGCATCTGCCGAAGTTCCAAGAGCTCCAACTCCTGTGGTTGTTCGATTCCCGAATCACGGACGCCGGGCTGGCCCACCTCGCCGGTCTGCCGGCGCTCAAGGAGCTGAGTCTTCAAAACGCCCCGATCACCGACGCCGGCCTCAAGCATCTCCTGCCGCTGGAAAACCTGAAAGGCCTGCTACTGCGGGGCACGCCGATCACGGACGCCGGCTTGGTCCACCTGCGAGCGTTGAAGAAGCTCCGCGGACTGGATTTGAATGGCACCCAAGTCACTCCCCAAGGGCTGGCGGATTTTCAGCAGGCGATGCCCGGCTGCGAGATCGTCGACGGCCCGTGGTTGACGCGTCGAACAAAACCAGTCCGGAACGCCCCCGGGCTGTGATTCACGGGAGCGTAGCAGACCCGCTCAGCCATTCCCCGATTCCGAGCTTCGGAAAAGCTTGCGATCCTCGTGGGGAAGTACGGTCAGGTGCAGGATGGAACAGTGAGTGATCGCTTCGGGAATCCTGCGGTTCCCCTGGGACGGATCCCCTTGGGGTGGTTGACGTGGCTCTCCAACTGAACAGGATTCCTTCGGTTCATTGAAGGAGAGCCTTATGCGTCGCGCGGTATGGATTCCACTGGCATTCTTTGTCCTGAGCGCAGGAGTTCTGATGCTCGTGGGCCTGGCGGCCATCGGGGCCGATCACTCCGATGCGCAAGTGGCCCAAAACGCCCTGCCGGCGGAGAAGGCCAGTCGGCCATCCACGCTCTTTGAACAGGCCCGGCAGATGTTCAAGCCGCTGCCGGCGGCCATGCCCGACAGTGAGGCCGATTTGCCGGCGATGGTCGAGCTGGGCAAGAAGCTTTACTCCGAGGAGAATCTTTCGATCAATCGCACCCAGTCGTGCGCGACGTGCCATCCGATCGACAACAAACGGCCGGGGACCGACAACCAGCCGCACTCGCCCGGGGCCGAAGGGGAACTCGGCACGCGCAACGCGCCGACCGTGCTCAATGCGGGCTTCGAGTTGGCCCAATTCTGGGACGGCCGGGCGGCCGATCTGGTGGAGCAGGCCAAGGGGCCGATCCTCAATCCGATCGAGATGGGCATGCCCAACGCCGAGGCGGTGGTCCAACGGGCCAAGGAGCTCGATTACGTCGCCCAGTTCAGCCAGGCCTTCCCCGGTCAGAAGGAGCCCGTGACGTTCGACAACATCGCCCGGGCGATCGCCGCGTTTGAACGGACGCTGGTCTCGCCGGCCCGGTTCGACGACTATCTGCGAGGCGACGAAGCGGCCCTCACGACCGAGGAAAAACGCGGCCTGGAACTCTTCAGGACGTACGGATGCACCGATTGCCATCTCGGGCCAATGCTCGGCGGGAACCGGTTCATGAAGGCCGGCGTTTACCACCCTTATAAGAACCAGGAAGACCTGGGACGCTTCGACGTCACCCAACGGGAGCGCGACAAGCACGTCTTCCGCGTCCCCTCGTTGCGCAACGTCACGCTGACCGCCCCTTACTTCCACGACGGCCAGGTGGCGACGATCGCCGAGGCGGTGGACCAGATGGCCTGGATGCAGTTGGACGTGAAGCTGACGGACGACGAGATCAAGCTGATCGTTCAGTTCCTCACCACGCTGGCCGACAAGCCGCGTACGACAGCGCCGGCCCCCAAGGTCAAGGCGCCCGACTGGGTGCAGACGTTCCAGACGGGTCAGGCTTCGCACCCGATGCCGGAGCTTGCTCGCGAGGGGTTGGACCTGTTGGAGCATACCTACGCGCGGCTGGGGCCAGGAGCGAAGAAGGCGGAAGACCGCTATTCGGGCAGCGGGCTGAACTGCACGAACTGCCATTACAACCAGGGGACCAAGCCGTATGGCAACGCTTGGGTCGGCGTGATGAACCGCTATCCGCGCCATTCAGGCCGCTCGAACGGCCAGGAGCGGATCCAGGATCGGATCAACGACTGCATGATGCGCAGTCTCAATGGCCGGGCGATGCCCGACGACGTTCAACCGATGCGGGCGATCGTGGCCTATTTCGAGTGGCTCAGCCAGGATGTCCCGCCCAAGATCGCGGGGGCCGCCGCGCCGCCGATCAAGATCCCCGACCGGGCGGCCAACCTGGTCGCCGGTCGCGAGGTCTATCTGACCTATTGCCAGAGTTGCCACGGCGCCGACGGGGGCGGCTATCGTTCCATGGCCGCGGGAAAGGAGGGGCCCTTTGTCATCCCGCCGCTCTGGGGCAAGGACAGTTACAACAACGGCGCGGGAATGACCCGCGTGCTCACAGCCGCCGCGTTCATCCACGCCAACATGCCCCTGGGAACTCCCTGGGATCGCCCCGCGCTGACCGACGAACAGGCCTTCGACGTGGCGGCCTACATCAACAGCCAGTCGCGTCCGGAGCACACAACCCTGGAGCAGGACTATCCCGACCGCACCAAGAAGCCGGTCGACTGCCCCTATCCGCCGTATGCCGACGACTTCCCCCCGATGCAGCACAAGCTGGGGCCGTTCCTGCCGATCCTGAAGGCCCGTGGGGAGAAGAATGCGGACCATTGAGGGAGAGGCAAGCTCGGCGCCGCCCTACCTGCTTCTCCGCCTTCCGCTTTCGCAACTAGGGGCCAC
>JBDKTH010001080.1:0-3076 GCA_039680305.1 Thermoguttaceae bacterium
CGGCTCCATCGACGCCCACGTGCATGTCTGGACGCCCGACACGGAACGCTATCCGCTCAAGAGCGGTTTTTCCAAGGAGAAGATGGCCCCGGCGAGTTTTACGCCGGAGGAACTGTTCGCCCATTGCCGGCCGTGCGGCGTCAGCCGGGTCGTGCTCATTCAGATGAGCTTCTACGGCTTTGACAATTCCTACATGCTCGACATGATGCGCAAGCACCCGGGCGTATTCTCCGGTGTAGCCGTGATCGACGCCAACGACAAGCCGCGGGAAACGATGCGACGGCTTGCCCGGCAAGGCGTGCGAGGGTTCCGAATTCATCCAGGCAAGACGCCGGCCGACGAGTGGCTGGGGAGCGAGGGGATGGCGGCGATGTGGAAGTGCGGGGCCGAGGAAGGCCTGGCCATGTGCCCTTTGATCAACCCGGAGTATCTGCCAGCGATCGACCGGATGTGCGATCGGTTCCCGCAGACGCCGGTCGTCATCGATCACTTTGCCCGGATCGGTACCGATGGTCAGATTCGTCCGGCCGACGTGGACCATCTTTGCCGACTCGCCCGGCACAAGCGGGCCCACGTCAAATTGTCGGCCTACTATGCCTTGGGCAAGAAGCAGGCGCCTTACCTGGACTTGGGGCCGCTGATCCGCCGCGTGGTGGACGCCTTTGGCACGGAGCGGGCGATGTGGGCCAGCGACGCGCCGTTCCAGGTCGTAACGCCCCACGTCTACACCGATTCGATCGAGCTGATTCGCTCGCGTCTCGATTCCCTCACCGCCAACGATCGCGAGTGGCTGTTGCGCAGGACGGCCGAGCGGGTGTTCTTTGCGTAGTGTCGGTCCTGAGCGGGGCGGGAAAAAGCTGCAGGCATGCTGAAGCGAGCTGTTCGCGCTGGCCTCCCAGGGCCAACAATAAAACAACTCTACGAATGGGTGGCATGTTAACCAACTGTAGTTGATTGACAATTCTGCAAGAGACGTCTACTGTAGAGGTTTCTGTCCCCCTAGTCGACCTTCGCGCCGTCACGGCCGACCTTCTGCGTCAAAGGATGTCTACGGATGTTGAAGAGGCGAGTGCTTCTCGGGCTTTGTCTAGTCATTCTGGGTAGCGGTTGCGAACAGAGCAGTCGGGCGGGAAAGCCCAAGACCAAATCGCGGCACCAACTGGTGGCCCGAGAGACCTCGTACAAGGATAAGACGCCCGAGGAGTGGCTCAAGTATCTGCGCAGCAATGATGTGCGGCGACGCAACCGGGCAGCCGACGCGCTGGTGCAGTATGGCCCCGATCAGATTCCGGCGATCCTTGCCGTGCTTGACGACAAGTCGTTGGATGGTCCGCGTCTCTCGGCGGCCCAGGCGCTGGGGGCGTATGGCGAGAAGGCCGAAGTGGCGGTGCCCTCGCTGGTGGCCGCGCTGAAGGAGACGAAGTGGAACGGCCGCGATGGAGCGGCAATGGCCCTGGGCAAGATCCGCCAGCGGCTCGACGTGACCATTCCCGCCCTGATCGGGGCCCTCCAAAACGATCCGGACGAGACGGTCCGCGCCGCGGCGGCCGAGGCGTTGGGCAAGATCCGCAACGATGGCAGTCCGGTCGTGGCAGCCCTGGCCAAGGCTTTGGAGGACAAGACGATCAACGTGCGTGCCGAAGCCGCCGAGGCCCTGCAGAAGATCGGCCCGAAGGCCCACGCGGCCCTGCCCGCCCTCCAAAAGGCGGCCGAGAGCAGCGCTTTCGTCGTCAGTCAAGCGGCTACGGAGGCGATCAAGGCGATCAAGGGAAGATAGGAAGAAGAAATACGACAGTCGGATAGTCGAATAATCGAAACGCGAGCGATCAGCCGCAGCGAGGCGATCCTGTTTCGTAGGTCGCACTTTCGATTTCGAATTCCTCCTGCTACATGGTCTGCCAACCTTCGATCACCGCCAGTGACGTATCGATCTTCCCGAACGGGGCGCTGACCTGGATCCCCGCCAATCGTTGATGAAGGCGGGCAACCATCTCTTGGGCGATGCGCACGCCGATGGCCATTTGCTCCTCGCGGCTTTCCACGGAGCCCATGCGCTGCATGACCGAGTCGGGGATCACCACGCCGGGGACTTCGTTCTGCATAAACTGGGCGTTGCGCAGGCTGGCCAAGGGCCAGACGCCGGCAATGATCGGAAGACCGAATCCCTCAACCTTGTCGAGGAACCGCAACAGCGCGTCGGGGTCGAAGACCGGCTGGGTAATGGCAAACTCGGCCCCCGCGTCGACCTTCTGCCGAAAACGCTCCACCTCGCGCCGCTGGTCCAGGGCCGTCGGATCGAGCCCCACGCCGATCAAGGTCGCGGTGGGCGGATCGATCGCCTGGCTGCCCAGGTCCAACCCGCAATTGAGCCGCCGCTGCACGCTGGCCATGCCGATCGAGTCGGTGTCGAACACGCCGGTGGCATGCGGATAGTCGCCGAGCTTGGGCGGGTCGCCGGTAATAAAGAGGATGTTGTGGATCCCGCAGGCGGCACAGGCCAGAAGGTCGGCCTGCATGCCGATCAGGTTGCGGTCGCGGCAGCAGAAGTGAAGGACCGTCTCGATCTGGGCCTCCTGCTGAATGCGGTAGGCCGTGACCAGCGGTGAGATCCGCGCCGACGCCCGAGGGCCGTCGGGCACATTGATCGCGTTGACCCCATGCTCGGCCAGGGTCCGGCTCTTGGCGATCGTCGAGGCGAGGTCGTAGCCTCGCGGCGGCACCAATTCCACGCTGGTCACCCACTGGCGATTGGCCAAACGTCGGGCCAGCAGCGACCGCTGGGCCAGCGGCACCGGCTCTTTCTGCGGGACAGTTTGGGCAGGCGTGCTGACACGAGGCCGCGAACGGGCAGCCCGGGCCAAGGGCTTAATCGAGTCGGCCAGCTCGCGGATATGCTCGGGCGTCGTGCCGCAGCATCCGCCCACGGCCGCCACGCCGAGGTCCACGTAACGCCGGGCGTAGGTCATCAGGTATTCGGGCGAGCAGAGATAGATTCGCCGGTTGTCGACTTCTTTGGGCATCCCCGCGTTCGGCTGCACGACTAACGGCACAGCGGTCAGACGCACGGCCGCTTCCA
>JBDKTH010001108.1:0-6509 GCA_039680305.1 Thermoguttaceae bacterium
GAACGGCCAGCGGGTGGCCGAGTTCCTCTCGCGTCATCCTCGCATCGAGAAGGTCTACTACCCCGGCCTGCCGAGCCACCCGACCCACGAAATCGCTCGACAAACCATGCGGGGGTTTGGCGGGGTGGTGACCTTCCAGGTCAAGGATGCCGACTGGCGTGAGACGGCCGACGTGCTCGATGCGCTACGGATTGCGAGGATCGCCCCGAGCCTCGGCGGGGCGGAATCGCTGGTGGAACAGCCGCTGATCCTCAGCTATTACGAGTTCACGCCCGAAGACCGCCGGGCCCAGGGCATTTCCGACAACATGATCCGCCTGGCCTGCGGCCTGGAGAACCCCGAGGACCTGATCGCCGATCTGGAGCAGGCCCTGGCGAAGTAAAGGGCTCGGTCGCCGCCATCGATCGCGGTGACATCTGGTTGCACAACGTCAATGCTCGCCCGTTCTTGGTCCAAGCGAATACGAGTCTTGGTGGCCGGACGTTTCCGGTGATCACGGCGGGCGTTTCATTCGAGCCCAAACGATAAACGGCGAGAGCGTCCGCCAGGGACAACTCCTCGTCGTCCATCCCACCACTCCAGGTGGTTGGGCACCACGATCACCTGCGGGCAATCGTCACCCGGTTGCTCAGAGTGGCCACGCGATAGCTCCGCTCCACCTTGCGTTGGGCCTGGTCGGACTCACGCGGTTTGTCGATCGTGGCGAAGTACAGCACCACCGGAACCGTGTCCCCCACGGGGCGACCATTGAACTTCCAACGCACCAAGCGCACCGTGCCATCGAGAAACTGCTGCTTGGACTCCTGGAAGGTGACCCCAGGAACAACGCGGGGGATTTGCTCCGGTCGGGCGCCGTCCCGTACGGCACTGAGCACTTTGACCAGCGTTTCCTGTTTGACCTGCAGATTCCGGGGAAGCGTGGTGTCGACGATCCCCTCGCGGAGCAGGTCTTCCAAAGGCGGCAGCGGTTGCGTGGAGGCACCACACCCAATGAACACGACCGAACTGACAATCACACTCCATGTCCACACGAAAGTCCGATGCATCGAAGCCTCCTTTCCTCGTCGGACTGCCCCGACAAAGGCCGGATCAGTCCGACGAGCGAGTCGTGAATTTGCGAAGGATCAATAGTTATTCAGTGTCTCACCACCGGCACGCGTCCCCAGGGCACGCCAGGTATCGAGAGCGATGCCACTGGTGACGAAGCGGACCGAGGCATCGGCCATGGTCACGTTGACCCCGCCGGGATGGCGACTCGAAGCGGTCGTGGCCTGGGCCCCGTTGTTGATCGCGTCCATCGCACCGGCCCCGGTGCTCGGGTCGAACACGCTCACCTCGTTCGGCGGCAAGATATGATTGTAACGGCTGGCGACATAGAGCCCCGAGACCCACATCCGGCCTGCGTAGGAGAACTGCGCGGCGGTCGTTGTGTCGACACTCCTGGCCGCGTTGTAGATCCCATCGCGGTCCGTGCTCGAGGGGCTCACACTGAACCAATCGCTGGGATTCGACGCTTTCGTATCGGTCCCATCCCCGAGGATCCCTTCGGAAAACAAGTCCGTGTTGCTCGTGCCGTCCAGCACATCGGCGATGCGAACGGTCACCATGCCCACGAAGATGCCGTTGTTCTTCTCCACTCCCCCGGTGATCTGGCCCGTGTCGCTCCCGCCGTTTGCCCTGTAACTATTCTTCCCGAAGGGTGCATAGTGCTCGGCGTTGCTCGCGTCGGTCATCCGATTCGAATCGGACGGGCACAAGAAAGTGGCAATGTTGATCACCCCCACCGCGGCCAGATTCACGGTTGCCGGTTTCGTGGGATCGTAGAGTGAAGTGACGTTCTTTTGCTCCAGGAACGGCAATAGGCGGCCGAGATGGCCGGCGGCGCCGAAGTCGTTGATCACCGCGTTCAATCGCGGCGGCGGGAACGACCCGTGGATGTCATGGTAGTTGTGGGTCGCCAACCCCAGTTGCTTCAAGTTGTTGGTGCATTGGATGCGCCGGGCGGCTTCTCGGGCCGCCTGGACTGCGGGTAACAACAGGGCGATCAAGATGCCAATGATCGCGATCACGACGAGAAGCTCCACGAGCGTAAATGCTCGTCGTCTTCTCGCACGCCTGGGGCTGACAGTCTGACCAACGCGAACTCTGAGATTCTGCCACAACATAGTACCTCTCCACAAACGATGTCCAGTCTTGCCAATTCTCCCAAATGGTCGTAGCAGACAATTCGGGCCGGTTTCTGTGTCGCACTCCCTAAGCAACCGTCGTGCCAGAAACGCAAAAGCGTTGCCACGCGACGCCCCATCAGCTCATACAGCCAACTCTCCTCGATGCCGCGTGTCCGTTGGGAAGATCCGGTCATGGCGTCCCATGCCCGATGCTCTCTGTCCCGATCCCATCACGGGCCACGGCCACGATCCGATCAGTTGTCGACGTCCGCCTTCACGCAAACGAATGGCCAGACTTTGCGGAACCGTGTCCGGTGACGGCCATCCAGCAAGAATGCGTGAACGCCAGTATCCACGCGGGACGCCAAGACTCCCCAACGTGCCTGCGCAGCGATGTTTCGCGTTGCGTCCGCATCCAGAGACACGCGAATACGCCCCTGAAGGCGCCAGATCCGTGCTCCGGCTCATGATGGTACGTCAAATGTTCGGCGGCTCCTCGCCATTTGGCACACTGCTTGCATTCCAGCGACCACCGATTCGTCCGTTGCTCGCCGCTTCAATCGCGATTGGTTCGCCTCTCTGGGGCAGCGATCAGAAAACCCCGTGGTTCCAAGAATGGGAGTCCGAGTCATGCAGACTGTGTTAAACCAGCACCGATTCGACCTTTCTTCATGGACGGCGCTACTGGCAAGCCTGGTTCTCTTCCAGACGTTCGCCGTGGCAGTCGCGGCCGACTCGCAAAAGCCGGCCGACGCGAAGAAAGGTCCCACGAAACCCAACTTCATCGTGATTCTGATCGACGACCTCGGGTACAGCGACATCGGAGCGTATGGCTCCAAGGATATTCCCACGCCGCACATCGATTCCTTGGCCCGCAACGGCACTCGCTTCACCAGCGGATACGCCACTTGCCCGGTGTGCACGCCGTCGCGTGCCGGACTGCTGACGGGCCGCTACCAGCAGCGGTATGGACTGGAATGGGTCATCGCGCCCGACTATCGCACGAAGAAGACCGCCGGAGGACTCGATCCGCGGGAAAAGACCGTGGCCGACCTGCTCCGGGCACAGGGGTACGCCACGGGAGCGGTGGGCAAGTGGCATTTGGGGGATCAACCCGAGTATCTGCCCAACAGCCGTGGGTTCGACTACTTTTTCGGCTACTTGCAGTGGGGCCACTTCTTCCTCAATCCGACCGAGGAACAACTCGCCCATCCCACCGACCCCTGGTTTCGCTGGGCCCTGCAAGCCGGTGGGCCGGTCGTCGCTCGCTATCTGGCCGACACCGCCAACTCGCCGGTTTACCGCAATCAACAGGCCGTGGGCTTTGAAGGCTATTTGACCGAGGTCCTCCACCGCGAGGCCCTGGGATTCATCGAAAAGAACAAGGACCGCCCCTTCTTCCTCTACCTGGCCGAAGCAGGCCAACACGCCCCAGTCCAGGCGACCGAAAAATACCTCAAACGATTCCCGCACCTGGCCAACGACAAGATCCGTCTGAACTACGCCGCCGCCCTGAGCGCGATTGACGACGGTGTGGGAGAGATCCTGGCAAAACTCCGGGAACTCGACCTGGAAAAGAACACGGTGATCGTGTTCACCAGCGACAACGGCGGGCCGAGCTTCTGGAAACCGCGTCCGGAGATTCTCGACATCGTTCAGGCAACCGTTAACCTCGGCGCTACCACCGAAGGCGCGGCGCCCGATTTCCAGACGGTCTCGAAACGCTACCAATGGATGATCGGAGCCAACGGCTCCAAGAACGAGCCGCTCTCGTTCGGCAAAGGGATTCTGTACGAAGGCGGCATCCGCGTGCCGTTCATTATTCAGTGGCCTGGCGTGGCTCCGGCGGGCAAGGAGAGCGACGCCATCGTGTCGAGCCTCGATCTGTTGCCCACCTTCGTCGCCGCGGCCCAGGGATCCCTGCCGGCTGATCGGGAGTATGACGGAACCGACTTGAAGCCGTACCTCGCGGGACAGGGCGACTCGTTAACCAATCGTTCGCTCTTCTGGCGGGTCTACAACGACCGAGCCGTTCGTAGCGGCCCGTGGAAACTGGTCTGGGACGGCAAAGCATCGCCTCGGCTCTATGACCTGAAGGCCGATCTCGAAGAGATCCACGACGTGGCCGCCGATCATGGTGACATCGTCAAACGGCTTCAGGAAGAGTGGAGTGTCTGGAACGAGAAGAACATCGCCCCCGCGGTGGTGCCCATGGAGAAGACGATCCGGAAGATCGTCGAAGAGGCGCAATAGGTCTTCCGGCGACTTGTACGAAGGTTGAACCGCCATGAGCGTGCTGAACACGGATGCCGTTGTGCGATCGATCCCGCTCGCCCGGAACCGGGACTCCCTGAGCGAAGGGAGTCCCGTGCCGGAGCCACGAGGCGACCGGAAGGAGCCGCGAACGAATCGCAATGTCCATTTTTGGTTTGCCGTGATCTTCTTGATCTACACCGTGGACTGGGCCGACCGATCGTTGGTCAGCGCCGTCCTGCCAAGTGTCAAGGAGGAGTTCGGGCTGTCCGACGCGAAGGCCGGGCTGATGTCCGGCACGCTATTTGTCGGTTTGGGCCTGCTGGCCCTGCCCACCGGAATGCTGGTCGACCGCTTCAGCCGGAAGTACATGATCGTCATCATGACTTCCATCTGGAGTGCGGCGACCTGGGCGACCGGTCTGGCCAGTTCCTACACGGGACTTTTGTTATCGCGACTGGGAGTGGGCGCGGGCGAAGCCGGTTACAATCCGGCGGGCTACGCGCTGATCGCCGCGTGGTATCCGGAGCGACTGCGAGGCACGATGGTGGGCATCTTTAACATCGCTCAACTGCTGGGCGGCGGCCTGGGAATCGCCGTGGCCGGCTGGTTCACGTATCACTACGGCTGGCGAAGTGCGTTCGGCGTGATGGCCGTGCCCGGCTTCGTTCTCGCCCTGCTCATGCTCTTCGCCCCGGACTACAAGACCGTAAGACTTGGCGCCCGCGATTCGCGTGAAGTGAAAGCCGGCCCCAAGGAGACGTTGCGGTTTATCCTGACCAACCGCACGCTCCTGCTGATCTTTTTGGTGCAAATGCCCGTAAGCTATTACATCTACGCCGTGTCGGTCTGGGGAATAACCCTTTGCATGCGGGCGTATCACATCACCTTGACTAATTCGGCGTGGCTCATCGGGCTCATCACGCTCCTGGCGACCATGGGACCGCTGACCAGCGGCTGGCTCAGCGACCGGCTCACGCGCAAAAACCCCGCAGGCCGGATCACCGTGGCGATGATCTTCCTGGCCTTGCCCCTGGTGTTTCACAGCATCATGTTTCTCGGACCGAGCTTCGGAGCGTCGGCCGGCGTCGGCCTGATCGCGGCCAGCCTGGCCCAGTTTTGCTTGGCCGGACAATGGGGGACCTTGGTGGCCGCGGGACTGGATCTTGTTCCTCCCCATTACCGCGGCACCTGCCAGAGCTTTTTTCCGTTGTTCCAGTCGCTTTCCGCGGTCTGGGCCGGCTCTGCCACGGGCTATCTGTCCGACCTGTTCGGCCTGTCCATCGCCCTGGAAATCACCTTGGTGGTCAGTATTGGGACCGGCCTGATTCTCCTCTGGCTGGCCAGGAGGAACTACCTTATCGACTACGAACGTCAGAAAGCGATTGGCTCTTTTGCCGTGGAGACTGGCGTCTAGAAACACCCTTTGGCACACTCATTTTCCGGAAGGAGATTCCATGTCAACCACCGTTTTAGGTTCCCCGCGCACCAAAGAACTATCTCGACAAGATCTGATCGAAAAGTATCCCGACGTTTCCCCGTTCGTGATTCTCAAGATCGACGTACAGCGACGCCAGTTGTCTTATACGGACCGTGCCCTGGCAACGCTCGATCCCAAGAGGCATCAGGTGCAGATCAACCACGTGTTCGGCAACACGGCCGACGCCGGCAGGGCGATTGCGCGATTCTGGGTAATATGGCATAACATGGTAATCGCGATTTGGTTGATTTGAGGCGGTGCGTCTCACCAGGTCGCTGATTGCAGGGAGGTGGGTTATGCCAGCCAAGAGAGCTGTTGCGATCGAGGAGTATTTTTCCGAGGTGACCGATCCCAGGCGTCGCGAAGGGACGTATCCGCTGATCAACTTTCTGGTGATCGCCGTGTGCGCCGTCATCTGCGGAGCGGACGACTTCGTGGCCATCGCCGAGTTCGGCCGGGCGAAGAAGACGTTCCTCGGGAAATTTCTCGACCTGAGCGCGGGCATTCCGTCCCATGACCGCTTCAACGCGATCTTTCGTGCCATCAAGCCTGCCGAGTTCGAGAAATGCTTGTTGAGTTGGATCACGGCGTTGCACGAAGTCACCGAG
>JBDKTH010000131.1:0-2338 GCA_039680305.1 Thermoguttaceae bacterium
TCCGCCTGCTGGAGCCGCTCGCGGGCCAGGCCAGGAACGTCGTAGCTCGCCCGGCCGTCGCCATAGAAACTCTGTGGATGGGTGGCGGAGTAGTGGAGCCGCACCAGGGGCTTGTCGCCCTGGGTCAAGGTGAGTGTCTTCAAAAACGGGTCGATGCGTCCCTCGGGCATGGCCCGCAAGGCGGGATCCTTGCACGCGCTCCAGCGGGTCAGCACCTCCCCTTCGGGCGTGACCACGCGCCGGCAAGAGGCCACCCGCTCGACCTTCGCCTCGCCCGTGCCCACCCGGTCGAACGGCTGCAGCCGGCCGAGCGACGCCTTGGCCGCGGCGGCCAGGCGATCGGTCGCCGCGTCGAGGAACTTCAGGTCGAGGTGTTGCGGCGGGCTGGGCGTTTGGTCCAGAAGCAATTGGGCGTCGCCGTCGACCGACGGCGCCGTGTGCTGATGCACGCACTGGATCGCCACACAATCCCGCTCCGTCCCCACGGCCGCCGCCACCTTGCGTTGGAACATGTCGTGGGCCAGGTTGCGCAACACGCACCAGTCGACCGCGCAGAGGACGTACCGCCGCTGGCCATCGTCCAACACGAGCCCCTTGACCATGAGCGGATGCTCCACCGTGGTCATCGGCTTGGAGTAGATCATGTGGCCCATCGGCAGCGTGACGTCGCTGGTGAAGGTGGCCACCTGCAGCGGCGCGGCCGCCAGCAGCCAGGCCGGACAGACCATCAACGCCGCTACGCCCACGATACGCAGAGTCCACTGAAACATGGAAGTGTCTCCCAAAGATGACAGGACCGCAGTTACCGATCGCTGGCTCTGGCGCCGAGCAACTGACGAATCGCCGCTTTCAACAGCGGCTCGGTCTCCGGGCCGGTGTGCGAGGCGGTGGGCTCGTAACCGCCTTCGGCAAAGGCCTTGGCCGTGCAGATGTAGCCGGTCCCCAGGTCGCCGTAGGCGGCCACGGCCACGAAGTCGTCGGGGCGTTGCTGTTGGGCATAGTGCTGGTACTCGATCATGCACTCGCCCGGCAGGCAGAGGATCTGCACCCGGCCAATCTGCAGACGGCAGAGGTCCAGGGGCTGGCTGCTCCGCTGGGCAAAGGCCACGCTCGTGGCCGCGCGCACGCGGAGGGTCGCGTTCACCTTGGGATCGGCCATCTTGGCTCGGCGCTCCTCGACCGTGTAGCCCGGATCGGTCCGTGCGGAGAGCACCAGCGGCACGCTGCGCCAGGCAAGCTCATTGGCCGGGGCATACTTCGTCGCCGCTACCGACGCTTCCATACCCTCGTAGAGCCGCTCGGTCAACTCGTCCCGGGCCTCTGGCGTGCCGTTGTTGTACTTGCCCAAGGTCACGTTGCCAGAGCAGCCGGTGAAGTAGATCTGGAACACGTGGTCCTTCTTCTCCAGCCGCTCTCGGGCAAACGCGGGCATGTCGCCCGACACGCGGGGGTCGTTGTAAAACGTCTGCGGATGCGTGGCGTAGTAGTGGAGCCGCACCAGGGGCTTGTCGCCCTGAGCCAAGGTGATCGTCTTCACAAACGGGTCGATGGGACCTTCCGGAAGGGCGATCAAGGCCGGATCCTTGCACGAGCTCCAGCGGGTCACGTGCTTTCCTTCGGGCGTGACCACGCGACGGCAGGAGGCCACGCGCTCGACCTTGGCCTGGCCGGTGCCGATGCGGTCGAACGGCTGGAGCCTATCGAGCGACGCGCGAACCGCCACGGCCAGCCGGTCGGTGATCTCGTCGAGGAACTTGAAGTCGACGTAGCGGGGCGGGTTCTTCTCCTGGTCCAACAGCTTTTGGGTATCGCCGTCGGTGTACGGCGCCGTGTGCTGGTGCACGGTTTGCACGGCGACGCGGGAGATGTCGGTCCCGGCCGCGGCGGCGATCTTGCTGCGGAACAGCCGATGTGAGGAGTTGCATAGCCCACACCAGTCGACCGCGCAGAGCACGTAGCGGTTCTGGCCGTCGTCCAGCACGATCCCCTTGGCCAACAGCGGCGTCTCGATGGTCTTGGCCGGGACGATCCAGATCAGCGGATGCCCGTCGATGGGCGGCGTCACGTCCGACGAGAAAGTGGCCACCCGGAGTTGCCTGGGCGGTTGGGCCCAGCCAGCGGTGGTCAGACCGAAGACAATGGTCGCCGAAACCAACACGCCGAGAAGTGCACGATTCATGAGCGGTTCCCCCTGATCGACTTCTTCGTTCGGTTCACGCAGACTACGATCAGGATACCCACCCCCTCCGGCCAATGCAAACCGAGGGAGAATCCTCGGGTGCAGTAACGGATGGTGGCGTTGGGTGGCATGCCGACCCGCCTGTCTTGCGCAGGACAA
>JBDKTH010000377.1:0-9669 GCA_039680305.1 Thermoguttaceae bacterium
CGATCGTCCTAAGAGATCGTTTTCCCCTTTCTCCCCTTGCCCTTCTTCCCCTTCTTCTCGTCCGGCGGCACGGCAAACTGGTAGAGGTAAGCGTTCCCTTGCTTGCCGACCTCGCGTACCACCCCCATCTTTCGAAGACAGTAGGTGATTCGCTGAGCGATCCATCGCCGGACACCTAGGGATTCGGCCAGGTGGCCCGTGTGAAATGGCTCGGGGAGAGGGCAGGCGATCAGACTCCGGAGATCGGCGGCGGTTCGAAGGTGGTGGACCTCATGCACGGTGACGAGCTTCTGGTCCTCCACCTCATGGTCATTCTTGCGCCAGCGTCGCCGTCGTCCGTGCCCCGGGTATCGCCATTCCTCGATGTCGACCAGCGGCACGTCGAGGGTCAGACGCTCATGAGGGAAGACTTGCGTGAAATGGACCAGGTCGTCGAAGAGATCGAGAACCGCCCCGCGCTTTGGGCTCAACCGCCGCCCGACGATTTCGCCGTCCTGGGCCGCGCGTTTGATCAGGAGCTTGCGGACTACGATCGGCTTGACCACCAGCACGCGGTGCTTGCGGAGAAGGACTTTGATCTTGTCGCGGATGGCGGCCAGAGACCCGTGCTGGACCTCGACCAGCAGGCCGTCAGCGATCACATCGATGCGATAGTCGCCCAGCGTAACCTCGAACTGGGCGTCCTTGCCCGCATAGCGAGCCTTGAGATCACGGTGAAGCGAAGTCTCCATGGGCAATGTCGAATGCCAAAGGACGGGTCCTTCGACCTTCGGGCGTTCATTCCTCGGGTGGCTGAATGCCGAAGTCGCGGATCGAAAGCAGGCTGGAGAAAGGATAGCCCCGCTGGGCAAAGGCCTCGGCGCCGCCTTCCATCCGATCGATGATCGCGACCACGCGGATAACCTTCAGGCCGAAGGCTTCGACCCGCTCGATCGCTTTGAGCGACGAGCCGCCGGTGGTGACCACGTCTTCGACGATGACTACTCGTTGGCCCGGCTGCACGGGCCCTTCAATGAACTGGTTGGTGCCGTGGCCCTTGGATTCCTTGCGCACCATGAAGCCGGTCAGCGGCGTGCCACGGATGGCCGACATCGTAACCACCGACGCGGTGATCGGGTCCGCACCGATCGCCATCCCCCCGATAGCATCAGGCATCCCCTCTCGGCCGAGCAGGTCAAGGATTCCCTCAGCGATCAAGCGAGACCCGTTCGCATCCAAGGTCACTTGCTTGCCGTCGAGGTAGTAGGTGGCCTTCTTGCCGGAAGCCAATGTGAAACTGCCGAATCTTAGCGCCTTGTGGCGGATCAGGGCGACGAGGGCTTCTTTGTCGTACACGGGCATGCTCCTGTGGCAAAACGGGATCGTCTTTTGCCACACGTATACCATTTGCCGCAGGTTTGCGAAAGGGGCGAGGAATAGGAGGATTTGGGATTTCAGATTTGGGATTTGGGATTGAAGACGTGGGATTCAGGCTCTGACGGAGTGGGGGCCTTGGAGTCCACTGCGGGACTTGGGACTCCCCAATCCCCAATCCCCAATCCCAAATCTGAAATCTGAAATCCCCAATCCTCTCAGCGTTGGATGGTCACGCGAGAGCCGATTGAAAGGATGTCAAACACATCCTCGACGTCCCGATTGGTGAGGCGAATCGTGCCTGGACCGCCGATTCGGCCGATACTCTGCGGATCGTTCGTGCCGTGGATGCTGGTGCGGCTGCCCAGATCGACCAAACGCTCGCCCAGGGGGTTATTGGGATTGTCGGCATCAATCACCTGGCCATTGCCGTAGTAGGTCGGGTTCTGGATCTTCTTCTTGACCAGATGGGAGCCGGCCATCACGGGCTGATCCTGGCCGACCCCGATCCGGAAGCGTCCGGCGTAGCGGCCATGGAGCAGAAGCGTCAGTTCCATGCGGTCCAGTCGGACCACCGCATCGAAGGGGCCGCGCACGACCTTCAGTTGCTGGCCGGGCTGGAGATGGGAGGGATCGCGGATACCGTTGATCTTGGCCAAGAGTTCCCAAGGGACGTCGAATCGTTCGGCGATCTGCGGAAGCGTGTCCCCTGGCTGCACTGTGTAGGGTGGCTCCAGGTGGTGCTCCCGCGAGTAGACGACCGTGCCAGCCACCTGATCGAGGAGATTGGCCAGTTGCCGATCTTCCTCAGCCGTCAGCCGTGGGTTGCCATAGAATCCGCTCAGACTTTGGAAGGCCTCCAACAGGTTGCCTTTGTCGAGTGTGCGCAAGGCCTCTTGGATATACCCAGCAAATTCGCGACGCACGCCGCCGGACTCCGGAGGAGTCGGGGCCGCTAGGGGAGGATTCGTCGGCGCGGCAGCCATCGATGGCACGGACGAAGGCGGGGAGGCCCAAGGGGCCCCTGACGCAGAGGCCGCCGGCGGCGGATTCATCGCCGCGAACGGCGGGGCCATGTCGGGTGGCAACGGCTGGTTGCCGGTATTGGACGCCGGGGGAGCCATGGAGTCGACTGACCCGGTGGGATAGCCAGTCGCGGGGGACGCAAACCGCGGGGCCTCACCGCCCGGGATCGAGGCCGGCGGCGGGGTCGGACGGAACGGCGGGGCTTCCATCGTGCCGGGCATCGTCGGCATCGTCGGCTGGACCGAAGGCATGCCCAGCGGAGCATTCATGCTCAGGGAGCCGCCTGGCATCGACGCATTGGCCGAGGGGAGCGGAGGCATTTCGATCTTGGGCGAGTTGCTCTGGCTCGACCAGTTCTCGAGTCCCTGAGGCGCCTTGACCTGGGAATTGGTGGTCAAGAGGATATAGACGCCCCCCGCCACCACTGCTAAGGCAGCGATGAACACCAGGTTCTTCAACAGATCCATGATCGTCCTCCTTGACGGATCATTCCCGGCCGTGGTCTGCTAAGAGGTAGTGTTCATCCATCGGTTCCATAGTCCTGCGGGGGCTATGTTGCGGGCCGACGACGAACATACCTCTGAAGCACTGCTCGTTCCAATCGCCTTTGCGAGGAAGTATTGTGCCTGACAATGATGACTGGATGCAAGAATCGGACGACGACTTCAACGAGGATGAATCCCCCGACGAAGACGTCGACGACGATCCAACCGAGACGGTCCCGTGCCCCTCCTGTGGCGCTGATGTGTACGAGGATGCCGAGCAATGTCCCTACTGCGGCACCTATATCACCAGTCAAACCAGTCCTTGGGCCGGCCGCTCGGTATGGTGGATCGTGCTAGCAGTTCTGGGGCTGCTCGCAACGATCCTCGTGCTCTCCGGCTTGGTCCCCTGACCGTCCGTGGCAAGCCACGGGGCCAGTTGGCCCCCGGGAGAGCCGGTCGAGCAAATCATAAATCAACTTGCCAATTGCCGCTACACCAACTAGAGGAAAAGACGCGGGGCGTGGGGATGGGGGGGATGACGCGGCACAAGTGCCGCGGCTAAACGGTGGCCTTACCTCCCTGCTCCCGACGCTCATCGCCCTTCGCCTGATGCAACCGGGCGCGAATCTGCTCCAGACGCTGGGCGAGTTCACGCTCGAAACCGCGATCGGTGGGGCGATAGTAGTCCCGCTCGATTCCAAGATAGTCTTGAGCGGCAATGGCGTCCGGGGCATCATGAGCGTATTGATAGCCTTGCCCCCGGCCGAGCCGCTTAGCCCCCGCGTAGTGGGAGTCTCGCAGGTGGACTGGCACGGGCAGGATTCGGCCCTCACGTACGTCCTGCCGGGCCTCACCGATCCCGATCGTCGCCGCATTCGACTTCGGGGCACAGGCCAGGTAGGTGACCGCCTGGGCAAGGCTCAGCTGGCACTCGGGCAAGCCCACTAGCTCGCAGGCCTGGGCCGTGGCCACGGCCAACGGCAACGCGGCCGGCTCGGCGTTGCCCACGTCCTCACTAGCCAGGATTACCAACCGCCGGGCCAGGAACCGCACGTCCTCGCCGCCTTCAAGCATCCGGGCCAGCCAATACAAGGCCGCGTCGGGATCGCTGCCGCGAATGCTCTTGATCAGGGCGCTGATCGTGTCGTAGTGCGTGTCGCCCGCCCGGTCGTACTGGATCGCCTTGCGTTGCACCGACTCCTCGGCCAGCTGCCGGGTGAATTGCACAGGCCGCTCGATGGCCGATAGGACGCCCACCTCCATGGCCAACAAGGCCCGGCGAGCGTCGCCGTCGCTGGTTTCGGCCAGGAAGTCGAGCGCATCCTCGTGCATCACCACCTCATGTTGGCCCAGGCCACGCTGACGGTCAGTCAAGGCGCGGCGCAAGAGCTGCTTGATGTGGTCGTTGGTCAGGGCCTCGAACTGGAAAACGCGGCTGCGGCTGACCAGCGCGCTATTGATGGCGAAGAACGGATTCTCGGTCGTGGCGCCGACAAACACGACGATCCCGTCTTCCACGTCCGGCAGCAGGGCGTCTTGCTGGGCCTTGTTGAAGCGGTGGATCTCGTCGATGAACAGGAGCGTCTTCCGGCCGGAAGTCTCCAAACGCTCGCGTGCTTCGCCCAGCACCTCGCGGAGCTCTTTGACACCGCTGGCGACCGCGCTCAGCTGGCGAAAAATGCTGCGGGTTTCCGTGGCCAGCAGCCGAGCCAGCGTGGTCTTGCCCGTCCCCGGGGGACCGTAGAAGATCAACGACCCGAGGCGATCCGCCTTCAACAGGCGACGCAGCAGCTTCCCCTCGCCGAGGAACTGTTCCTGGCCGACGAACTCCGCTAAGGTCCGCGGGCGCATGCGTGCCGCCAGCGGCTGGGCTTGGCGTCGATTGGCTTCCTCGCTGGCGTCGAATAGCGACATCTTCAGAACTCCGGTTCCTGGGGACCGCCCTCGGGCAATAGGTCGGCCAGCGGACAGCCTTGGCAACGGGGCGCCTTGCCGCAGTGTTCCTTGCCCACGCGAACCAACAGGGCATGGTACTCATTGTACAAGGCCACGTCCTGCTCCAGACCACTTTCAAAGTAGTCTTTCAGCTCGTGGTAGTCCGTGTCGAAGCCGACCCAGCCGTGCCGGGCAAACACCCGGAGGGTGTACGTGTCGACCACGAACGACGGCAGATTGCCCGCGTAGAGGAGGATCGAATCCGCGGTCTCCGGACCGATACCGTTGATCGACAGGAGTTCTTCGCGGAGCGTCGAGAGGCTGGTCTGAAACATCGCCTCCAGATCGCCGTCGTAGCGATGGACGAGCAGCTTGAGCAGATTGCGGAGCCGCTTGGCCTTGATCCGATAGTATCCGGCCGGACGGATAAGCATCTCCAACTCGTCCACGGATACCTGATAGAGCGAGCGAGGATCCAGGAGTTCCTGGTCGCGGAGGTTGGCGATCGCCTTCTCCACGTTTTTCCAATTGGTGTTCTGGACCAGGACCGCGCCGATGAGGACTTCAAACGGGGTTTCGCCGGGCCACCACTTCTGTGGGCCATAGGCGGCGAGCAGGTGCTGGTAGACTTCGTTGAGAACAGCCATCGTCGTTCCAGGGAAAGCGGATTGCGAATCCCTCAATGTTAGCCGATTTCCGGCGATTGCCCAGCCCATGGCAGGCCCCCACGCCAGACGGTGGGATGCCGAGTGGCGGAGAAGCTTCACTTCCCCCCGACGCCAAGATCAGGTAGGCTCCGAAGATCGCCGACGATGTGGTTGGCCTGCGGAGAGGATCGCAATGACCGCCAAACCTGATCCACCATCGAACGAGCTGCCTGCCCCGGCGGTGGAAGGGATTGCTAGCTACTGGACCGAGTCGCGCCGGCCCCTGACCAGCCTGGTCTTCATCTCGCCACTGCTGCTCGCCTACGAATTGGGGGTTCTCATCCTTGGGCCTCAGGCGATCCGCAACGGGGCCGACGCCTGGCTGCGGCAGTTGCTGGAGGCGATTGGCTTCGGGCAGTATTTTTTGCTGCCCGTCCTGACGGTCTGCATCCTGCTCAGCTGGCACTATACCACACGCCAGCCGTGGAGGGTAACGCCCGGGGTGCTAGCCGGGATGGCGATCGAGTGCGTGTGCCTGGCAGCCGTGTTACGGTTGATCTTGCAGTTGCAGGGTGGCCTGCTCCAGGCGATCACCTACCCCGTGGAATCCACGGTGCCGACGCTCGCCCTTGCGATGGATCTGCCCGATCGGTTTCGTGGGCTGGTGGGGTTTCTCGGCGCAGGGGTCTATGAGGAATTATTGTTCCGCCTGATCCTGTTATCGCTGGTGGTCGCGATCGTGCGACGGCTCGGCGGCACGCCGCGAAAGAGTCTCGTGGCCGTCGTCCTGGCGACCAGCTTCGTTTTTGCCATGGCACACTACGTCGGCCCGAATGGCGAGCCGCTCCACTTGCAGGCCTCGTCGTTCTGGTTTAGTTTTTTATTCCGCTTCCTCGCGGGCCTCTTCTTCGGTACGCTATTTGTGTATCGTGGATTTGGCATTGCCGCCGGGGCACATGCCGGCTACGACATCCTGGTCGGTCTCTTCTAGGGAACGACCGAAAAAGGGCGATTGCGTTTGCGACGGCGACGTTTTGAACGGCAAAAGATGATTTGTCAAGTCCCAAAAAACATCGCGCATCACACAGATCAAAAACCGCCCTTTGTACTTGTTGCCAACAGTTCCTATAATGATCGTACTGCTGGTTTGACGGATCTCGTTGATAAGTGCATCCGAGACGAGTAAAGGAAGTTATCTCGTGCTCACTGTTCGACCGAAAGTTGCGGAATTGGTGTTCCAGCTCTACGGGCGCCCCCTACATCCGGAGCTTTTCGAGGTCTACGACTCACGCACCGTCGAGCGGGGTGAGTATCAGGCGAGAATTGACATCACCAGCGCCGGCCACGTAGTCACATGGCGTTACGGCGGGCTGACGCTCACGGAAGTGGCCACCAGCGCGCACCATCCGCTGCCCGAGCGGCGACGCCTGATGTCCTATCGGCTCAAAGGGCAACGCAGCGACTGCGTGGAATGCCGTGGCGGGGTCGTCTATCGGATGAGCTTCCAGCTGGAGCCGGTTGAACCGGAGGTCTTCTGGACCTTCCAAGAAGAACTGGTCCGCGATGCACAGGGCGAGGGCCTCTTCCACAAGTTCGATTCCAGCGGCCGCATCGCGCTGGGCGCGCTGAGCTACATCAACATCGAGACCCGCACCCGCTGCCTCCTGATCCAGGCCTTCCACACTTTCCCCGACGACTACGCGATCGTCAAGAGTCAGTCGTTGATCCAGATCCCTTGAGGCCGCCGCAGGGCCGTGCCGAACTTGCGAGGCCCGCCACGTTCGCGTTCGGATAAGGCCGAATCTCGAAAGCCAAATAACGAAGGAATGCCCAATGGACAAAGCCCGAACGGGGTAGCCTCGTGCGTCCGTTGGTCATTCGTGCTTCGTCATTCCTTCGACATTTGACCTTTCGCCATTCCTCCGCCCTATTCTAGCTCGGCCAAAAACGCGCCGATCGCCGCGTTCACCTCGGCCGGATTCTCCATGGGTGACATGTGTCCGGCGCAGCGGATCTCCACGAACTTCGCGCCGGGGATTGCTTCGGCCATGCAACGCATGTCCGACGGTGTCGAGATCACGTCCGCCTGCCCCACAATGAGCAATGCGGGACAGGTGATCTCCGGAAGCAAGGACGTCATCTCCGGCCGCTCGGCCATGCCCCGGGCGGCGGCAGCCAGTCCGCGTGGATCGGTCGACAGGACCATCTGACGGATCGCCTCGACCACCTCCGGATGCGCTTTCGCGGTCGTTTCGGCGACCAATTTGGGAAGCATCGCCTCGGCGGCCGGCGCAGGACCTTCGCGGAGCACGCGGTCGGCCAAAGTCACGCGATTGCCCGCGGCCTCGGGCGTATCGGCCGCCGACCGGGCATCGCAAAGGATCAAGGCCCGCAACCGCAGGCGATGCCGGAGCCAGAACCGCAAGGCGATGTAGCCGCCCATCGAGAGACCGCAGAGCACCACTGGCTCCTGGATCCCCGACGCATCGAGCAGTCCGGCCAAATCGTCGGCCATCTGGTCCATGCTCACCTTGCCCTCAGTTACACCGCTAGCGCCGAACCCGCGCAGGTCGGGAGCAAGGACGCGATAGCGGCTGGCCAGGGCAGCGATCTGAGCGTTCCACATCGTGTGGTTCAGGGGAAACCCGTGCACCAAGACCAACGTTAGTCCGCTGCCGCGATCGACCGTGGTAAGTCCGGCTCCGTTGACACTGAGATGCTTCATGGTGTGTACTCGTTGTTAGCGGTTCGACGTTCCTTTCGATTTCGCTTCAAAGACCTTTAGCTGTCGGACGATCAGGCCGGAGTGCGGCTCCAGTTCCACGGCCCGGGTCTGGTATTTCACGGCGTTGGCATAGTCTCCCTTGCCCGCATAGACGTGGGCCAGGGTGTCGTAGAACGCGCCGTTTTCGGGGCTCATCTCCACGGCCTTATGGGCGCACCGCAGGGCTTCGCTAACGTCGCCGCCGGTGTTCCCCACCAGCCAGGCAAACTGGTTGTAGGCGTTTGCGTCGTCCGGGTCGTTCTCGAGGTCCTTGCGCATGTTGGCGGTGGCCTTGGCGATCAGCCCTTGGATCCGCTGGCGATACTCCGCCGGCTGATCGGGGAGTCGGTGGCAGGCGATCAATGTGTCGATTTCGGCAGGAAAGTGACGCAGCGCCTCGTCGAGACAGGCCCGCTGCCTGGCCCGATCGCCTTGTTGCTCCCAATGGCAAGCTTGGAAGTAGCTCACCCGCGAGCGGAGTTCGCCCACGGATCGCCCGAAGAAGTCGACGTTGTCCCCCAACTTGCGTTCGGTCAGCTTGAAGACTCCCTCGAGGGCCTCGGCCGCTTTCAGGTCCTGACCGCCGTCGTGGTACATCTCCGCGAGGGAGACGTGAGCGATGACGGCAAGCTCTGCGGTCCCGCTCCGCATCACGTGGCGGTATTCCTCTTCGGCAAAGCGGAACATCCCGCGGTGTTTCAGCGTGGTGGCCATCTCGACGTGAGCCAGCAGGGCCGTGATCTCCTTGCCAGGAATCGCCTCCCGCGCCCGCTGGGCCGTTTTCTCCGCCTGGTCCGTCTGCCCCTTGGCCAACTGGATCGAGGCCAGGTGGTAAAGCAGCGTCGTGACGATCCGGCCGCCCGTCTGCTCGGATGCCCGCTTCAGCGCGACCTGCTCCGCTTCGACCAGCGTGTTCCACTCGGCCAGGGCCTTCGCCGGGTCTTCGCGGAGCCGGATATAGGTCTTGAGCCACGCCGCGCCGGGACGCGAGCTATGGGCCAGATTTGCCAGAAGCGTTTTGGTCCAGGACTGGTATGCCGCCTGATCGCTTGGAACCCGTTCCAGGACCTCCAACGCGGCCAGCTTGGAAAGCAGCTGCGACTGCTCGTAACGGATCAGACGGCAGATGGCCGGGAGGCCCTGAGAATCGGGTAAGCGGGCCAAGTCGCGGATTCGCTTGAGCCGCTCTTCGGGCTGCTGGTCGCCGTAATCGTCCAAGGCGAGTTTGACCGCCTCCGGATCGTCAGCCCGGCTCCACTCAATGCGGATCAGCCGCAACAGATACTTGGCCCGGGTCGCCACCTCCAGGTCTTCGTGGCGTGTGGCCGCACTGATCGCCTCGAAGGCCGCAAAGCCGAGCTTGGCCAGTTCCCCCTGAGCCCGTTCGCGCACGCTGTAGTCCGGATCGCCTAATTGCTGGACCAACTGCTGGATCTGTGCTTCACTGGCCACGGGTTCC